>JACQTM010000170.1 GCA_016210825.1 Hyphomicrobiales bacterium | reverse complement strand
GTGGTGACGCGATAGCCTTCACTGGTAAGAAAGCGCGAGAGCAGGTCGCGGATACGCCGGTCGTCATCGACGACGAGAAGATGCGGGGCATCGTCGGCGGGGGTATGTGGTGCTGCAATCGAACCCGGCATGCGCACGCGACCTTCAGGAGTCGGATCGCCGCGGATGGCCGGCGGTCGCGATCAACCGCAGCACGGCATCGCGGCCATCGTCATCGAGCATCGCGATCAGGAAACGCCGAGCGGCCTCGTGGGCGTCGGGTCCGAGTGCGGCGAGCGCCCGGACGATGCGGTCCGTTTGCAATCCGGCAAGTTTCATGGCCAGCGTTTCGCCCTTTGGCGTGACGTAAAGAAGGCGCTGGCGGCGATCGTTGGCGCCAGCCTTCTGCACGACATAACCCAGGTCCACCAGCTGCTTGAGCACGCGGCCAAGCGATTGCTTCGTGATTTTCAAGATCACGAGCAGGTCGGCCACCTTCATGCCGGGGTTGCGGTTGATGAAATGCAGTACCCGGTGGTGAGCGCGGCCGAAACCGAACTTGGCCAGTGCATCGTCCGGGTCGCTGACGAAGTCGCGGTAGGCAAAAAACAACAGCTCGATGATGTCCCATAGCGGCTCAGCGGCTGCTGTGCCGGGGGTTTCGGCGGATTCGGCCCTGCGGCGCAGGGGGGTTAGATTTATGTCAGCCATATTGACATATTTCGGTTTTATTGTTACCGAATAGGAGCATTCAACGAAAGGAACATGCTCGAACTGCCGCCTGGCCGGTGCGCATTGCTTCCGCAGCCAAAAAGCAAGCTCTCACGAGCGCTTGGAACATATCGGCACTTGGTCTTCGAGGCAAAAGACTTGGCCGGTGAGACCAAAGCGCGATAGGTGAAGGCATCCGGCGACGGGCCACGACGAACGGCAGACGCGCAGGAGGAAGACCATGGCAGTGCCCTTCGATCAACGCGATGGCGTCATCTGGTACGACGGCAAGCTCGTGCCCTGGAAGGACGCCAAGTTGCATGTCTTCTCCCATGGCCTGCATTACGCAAGCTGCGTGTTCGAGGGCGAGCGCGCCTATGGCGGCAAGATTTTTAAGTGCACAGAGCATTCCGAGCGGTTGAAGAAATCCGCGCAAGTTCTCGACTTCGAGATTCCCTATTCCACAGCCGAGATCGACGCAGCCAAGTGCCTGGTGCTCGAGCAGAATGGCCAAAAAGACGCCTATGTCCGCCCGGTCGCTTGGCGCGGCTCGGAAATGATGGGCGTCTCCGCGCAGCATAACGCGATCCACCTTGCCATCGGCACGTGGGAATGGCCGAGCTACTTCGATCCGAAGGAACGGCTCAAGGGCATCCGCCTGGACGTCGCCGAATACCGGCGTCCCGATCCGAAGACCGCGCCGTGCCTCGCCAAAGCGGCGGGCCTCTACATGATCTGCACCGTCTCCAAGCACAAGGCGGAGCGCAAAGGCTATGCCGACGCCATGATGCTCGACTGGCAGGGTCGTGTCGCCGAATGCACTGGCGCCAATATCTTCTTCGTGCGCGACGGCAAGATCCACACGCCGACCGCCGATTGCTTCCTCGACGGCATCACGCGGCGCACGGTGATCGATCTCGCGCGCAAGCGCGGCTTCGAGGTGATCGAGCGCCGCATCATGCCCGACGAGCTTAAGGATTTCTCGGAGTGTTTCATCACCGGCACCGCCGCGGAGGTGACGCCGGTCTCCGAAATCGGGCAATGGAACTTCAATCCCGGCGGTATTTCCAAGCAGCTGATGGAAGACTATACGGTGGAAGTAAATCCAAGGGGCAAAGCTGCGGCGGCGTAGATCGATTTTCGCTTGGGTTGACCTCATCCTTCCGCTCATGCCCGCGAAAGCGGGCATCCAAATCGCGCCACGTTGCTTTTGAAGCTGGGTCCCCGCTTACGCGGGGACGAGCGGAAAAACGGTTCAACCTGACCGAGATCTGCTCAAGTTAATCCCGCACCACCACCAGCCGGTTCGTGCCTGACTCCGCCCCCCAGGCCTCACCCGGCCGGCCGAGCATTTGCCGCACCGACGCGCCGCGCTGGTCGCTTGGGAAGCTTTCGAACTTTTCGGTCACCGGATCGAAGCGCACGATGGCGTTATTGACGAAATCCGTAAGCCACACGCGGTCCTTGTCATCGACGTAGACCGAGTAGCAACCGCTTTTGGTCTTGGGCAGTGGCCATACCTTCCAGGTCTTGGCCACGGGATCGTAGCGGCCGACCTCGCCGGAATTCCAGAAACTGACCCACAGCATCGACTTGGAATCGGCCCAGATGCGGCGCGGGCCGACGCCCGGCTTCGGCGGCTCGACCACGGTCGCTTGCCCGCTCACGGCATCGATCTTGGCGATGTGGTCGCCGGCCAGCGAGGCGTACCAGATGTCGCCCGCCGGCGTCGTGGCGATACCGTAGGGACCGCGGCCTTTCGGCGCCTTCCACGCATCGACCTTGCCGGTTGCCGGATCGACGCGGCCGTAGACGCCGGATTGGCCGGTGAACCAGTAGATGCCTTTCTTGTCGAAGGTGCCGGTATTGAGGTTGGCGCCGGGAAATGTTTCCGGCAGCGGAAATACCTTCACCTGCTTCGTCTTGGGATCGACGCGGACATTGGCGTTGAGGCCGCTGTCGGTCACCCAGGCGGCGCCGTCGGGACCGACGACGACGCCATGTGGCGACGACCGCGCGCCGAGAGGATAGATTTCGACCTTTCCGGACTTCGGATCGAGGCGGCCCAGTTCGCCTTTGGATTGCGCGGTGTACCAGACGCTGCCGTCCGGCGCCGGCGCCACATCGTGCGGGTTCGAGCCCGACGGCACGGGGTAATACGTCACTTGTGCGGCGACGGCCGCACCGGCCTGAACGAAAATGGCGGCAACAATCCACGCAAGATGTCGAAGCATTTTTCCCTCCGGCGAGATCGGCTCCCGCGACCCGACAATCACTCCGCCGCCTCGTTGCGGCCCTTGCCCCGCCAGCGATCGGCCGCAGCGCCATCGGACTGCTTGGCTTCGACCCATCGCGTCTCTCCGGCACGTTCCTCGAGTTTCCAGAACGGTGCTTTGGTCTTCAGATAATCCATCAGAAATTCGGCCGCCGCGAACGCGGCGTCCCGGTGCGCCGATGTGGTGACGACGAGAACGATGTTGTCGCCCGGAACGAGGCGCCCGTAGCGGTGAATAACGGTGACGCCGAGCAACGGCCAGCGCGATTTTGCTTCCTCGACATGGCGGGCTATTTCGGCCTCGGCCATGCCGGGATAGTGTTCGAGCGTCATCGCGGCGATTTCTCCCGCCGCTTCGCGGCCGCGGCAGATTCCGGTGAAGGTGACCACCGCGCCAATGTCGGTTCGCCCATGCGTCAGCAACGCCGCTTCGCGGCCGGCGTCGAAATCCTCGCGCTGCAGGCGTACCGTCATCGCCGTGGTCCTCATCCGCCCGTCATCGGCGGAAAGAAGGCGATCTCACGCGCGCCGGCAATCGCGGTCTCCGGCGGCACATGGGTGCGATCGATCGCGGCGCGAATGATTTTCGGATTCTCGAACGCATAGGCGTATTCTTCCCCGCGCGCCGCAAGCCAGCCGATCAGATCGGCGACCGTCATAACGCCCGTGGGCGGCGCAATATCTTCCTGCGTCTTGCCAACGCGCTCGCGCACCCAGGAGAAATACACCAGCTTCATCGCGCCCGTTCCTTGAACAAAGTGCATGCGCCTAGTCGTCGATCAGGTGGCGCAGGCCCGCGCGCAGGTAATCCCAGCCAGTATATAGGGTCACGATTGCCGAGAGCCAAAGCAGGGACAGGCCGATCAAGGTGACCACCGGGACGATGCGGTCGCCCGCCTCGCCTGCGATCAGGAAGCCGATGGCGATCAACTGCCACACCGTCTTCCATTTGGCGAGCCGCGTCACCGGCACGCTCACCCGCAATTCAGCGAGGAATTCGCGCAAACCGGACACCAGGATCTCGCGGCACAGAATGATGATCGCCGCCCATAGCGACCAGCCGCGAATGGTGCTGTCGGCCGCGAGCATCAGCAGGCATGACGACACCAGGAGCTTGTCGGCAATCGGGTCGAGCATGCGCCCGAGCTTGGATTGCTGCCCCCAGCTGCGCGCAAAATAACCGTCGAGGAAATCGGTCACGCCCGCCGAAATGAAAATGACCAGCGCGAGCCATCGCAGCCACTCACCGCCTTGCAGGATTTCGGACCAATACAGGCAACCGACGACCAGCGGCACCGCGACAATGCGGCCATAGGTTAGGAGGTTGGGCAGCGACAGCGAGCGCTGCTGCTCGTGATGGGTTGTTCCAGCAGTCATCAGGCAAGGGAACACCCCGCGCACGCAATCGTCAACCGAAGCGTGGCATTGTCACGGAGTTGTTTACAACCCGCGTGAAAAAGTCGTCATTTGCGCGCGGACGGAATTTGGCCCGCACCCAGGGTTCGCCGTCAATTCGCGGATTCGTGGAAGAAATCGTAGATCTTGCGCGCGGTCTCCGCGTTGATGCCGGGCACCTGCGCAAGATCCGTCAACGACGCCCGCTCGATCGCTTTCAACGTTCCGAAATGATGCAGCAGCGCGCGCTTTCGGGTCGGTCCAATGCCTGGAATTTCCTGCAAGCCCGCTTCGCGGATGTCGCGCTTGCGCCGCTGGCGATGCGAGCCCACGGCGAAGCGGTGCGCCTCGTCGCGCAGTCGTTCGATGAAGTAGAGCAGCGGATCGCGCGGCGGCAGTTTGAACGGCGTACGCCCCGCCACGAAGAACGTTTCGCGACCAGCATCGCGGTCGGGTCCTTTGGCGATCGCTGCAAGCGGCACGTCGGAAATCCCGA
This sequence comes from Hyphomicrobiales bacterium, assembly GCA_016210825.1. Classification (GTDB taxonomy): domain Bacteria; phylum Pseudomonadota; class Alphaproteobacteria; order Rhizobiales; family Xanthobacteraceae; genus JACQTM01. The sequence continues at coordinate 6,846 of JACQTM010000170.1, read as the reverse complement.
GCGAGGCAAGCGTATCGGCCGCCGCAGTCAACTGCCCCTGGCCGCCGTCGATGAGCACAAGATCGGGCCAGGGAGATTCGGCGTCATCGGCGGTCAACGCGCGAAGCGCGTTATCGACGGCATTTACCGCGGCCGCGAGCACGCCGCCGTTCTCCAGCTTTGAACGCGGCGCCTCGTCGATCAATCGTTTGAACCGGCGGCTTAGGACCTCACGCATCATACCGTAATCGTCGCCGGGGGCGAGCTCGGTAGAGCGGATATTGAACTTGCGATACTGGTTTTTGCGAAAACCCTCGGGGCCGGCGACGATCATGGCGCCGACCGCGTTCGTCCCCTGGATGTGACTGTTGTCGTAGACCTCGATCCGCCGCGGTGGCGCGTTGAGCCCGAACGCTTCGGCCAATGCTTGCAGCAGCTTTTGCTGCGAGGAGCTCTCCGCGAGCTTGCGGCCGAGCGCCTCGCGCGCATTGGCGAGCGCATGGTCGATCACATCCTTCTTTTCGCCGCGCAGCGGAACCATGACCTCGACCTTGTGATCGTTTTTCGCGCTCAACGCCTCGGCGAGCAGTTCACGTTCGGCAAAGTCATCGGAGACGAGGACGGAGTGCGGGCAGGGCTTGTCGTCGTAGAACTGCGCGATGAAGGCACCGAGCACATCGGCCGCCGGCAATGCGCGATCTGCTTTCGGAAAATAGGCGCGGTTGCCCCAGTTCTGTCCGGTGCGGAAGAAGAAAACCTGTACGCAGGAATAGCCTCCGGCCTGGTGGATGGCAAAAACGTCGGCATCCTCGACGCTGCGTAGGTTGACACCTTGCTGCGTTTGGATCGCCGAGAGCGCGGCGAGACGGTCGCGGTAGATCGCGGCGCGCTCGAAATCGAGTGCCTCCGAAGCCTTCTCCATCTCCACGGCCATTTCCTCGCGCACGGCTTGGCTTTTGCCTGAGAGAAATGCGCGCGCTTCGCGCACCAGCTCTGCATAGTCGCCATGCGCGATTTCTCCGGTGCATGGCGCCGAGCAGCGCTTGATCTGGTGCAGCAGGCAGGGTCGTGTGCGGCTCTCATAGACTGCGTCCGAGCAGGAGCGAATGAGAAAGGCACGCTGCAACGCGGTGATCGTGCGAGTGACGGCCCAGACCGAGGCAAAGGGACCGAAATAATCGCCTGGCCGGTTGCGCGCACCGCGATGCTTGAGAATCTGCGGCGCGGCGTGATCCCGGGTGATCAGAATATAGGGAAAAGACTTGTCGTCGCGCATCAGAACGTTGAAGCGCGGCCGCAGCCGTTTGATCAGGTTGGCTTCCAGCAACAGCGCTTCGGTTTCCGTGCGCGTCGAGATAAATTCGATGGCGCTGGTCGCGGCGATCATGCGAATGATGCGCGTATCGTGGCCGGTCGGCCGCGCATAGGCGAGGATGCGCTTCTTGATGCTCTTGGCTTTGCCGACATAGAGCACCTCACCCGCCGTATCGATCATGCGATAGACGCCGGGTGACGCCGGTGCGTGCTTGGCCTGCGCAAGAATGATTGCACGGCCCGCGGCGAGCGTGCCGACGGGCGCCTCCTCGCCAAGGTCGACGCCGCCATCCACTTCGGGAAGTGTGGCTTCGTCCTCGTCGTCGGCGAGGTCGATTTCAGGGTCTAGATCTTTTTTCAGCCCGTTCATGGCGTGAAAATAATGTGCCGGCGCGCTTGCGGCCAGCTAACGTCTTGCGCCCGCGCATATTGCGCATCGCGTGCGGCCGGGGCCCGCATTGGATCGGAATTCCGGGCAACGTCAGCGCCGCTTTCGTCCACGCGCACAGCCTGAGTGCGACAAAGAAGCATTGCCATTGTCATTATAGTTAACGCGCAATGAAACCGAAGCAAAAATCTAAACACTTACTTAGGCATAACGATTTCTGACGGTTTCGGATTCATGAACGTTTAACCTAAAAACCGCGATAAATCGTACCCACGAAATGGCCGATTTTTGGCCACTCGCCCGACCCGCGGACTTCATTTTCGGCGGTGATAACGCCGCAAAGAAAAGCCGCGCGGGGAGTGCGCCGAGTGCGCCGAAGTCGGCAGCGGATCAAGCAAGCGCGTCTGACGCGCTCGCAATCCGGGGATGCGAGGAGGGACCGATGAAGAGGATGGCTCTCGGCGCCGCGCTCGCAATCGCCGTTGCTGGGAACGCGGCGATTGCGGCCGATATTCCGCCGCGCACCTACGCGCCCTACGCCGCGGTGCCCGCCGCCTATAGCTGGATGGGCCCATATCTTGGCGTCAATCTCGGTTATCAATGGGGCGAGACCACCAACAATCCGACGGAACCCTCCGGTATCTTCGGCGGCTTGCAGGCCGGATACAATTTCCAAAGCGGTCAATTCGTCTTCGGTATCGAAACCGACATCCAATTGTCGAGCGCCGACGACGTCTTCGCGCCGTGGAAATTTGCCAATCCCTGGTTCGGCACATTGCGGGGTCGCGCGGGTATCGCCTTCAACAATATCCTTTTGTTCGGCACCGGCGGTCTCGCCTATGGCAGCTTGCGCGGTGACAATCTCGCGCTCTCGGAATCTCACACCAATTTGGGTTGGACCGTTGGCGCGGGCGTCGAGGTCGGCATGACGCCAAACTGGTCGGCCAAGGTGGAGTATCTTTACATCGATCTCACCGATACCGCTTATTCAGTGACCGGCCGGGACAATGGTCTCGAATCGAACCTGCTGCGCTTCGGCGTGAATTATCGTTTCTAAACCGAGCGGCCGCGCGACATGAAACGCCCCGGATCTTCGGACCGGGGTGTTCGTTTTGGCATTGGCGGCGCGGCTACGGGATGAACTTCGTTTCCGCGAAGGCCGGAATGCGCGCGGCGAACGCATCATGCCAGGCGACAAGGCGCGGATGCGCGCCGCGCCAGGTTCCGGCAAAACGCAGATCGCGATATCCGAGTGCACAGGCGAGGGTGATCTGGCCAACATTCGGTGTCGCGTCGAGCGGCGGCGGGTTGGCTTCGAGCACCGCGAACGTACGCGTTATCTTGTCGGCCTGATATTCCAACCATTTCTGATCCTGCATGTCGGCCGCGCGGAAACGGCCCTCATAGACCTGCAGGATCGAAGCATCGAGCACACCGTCACACATGGCTTGTAGTCGCAGGGCTTCGAAGCGCGCATGCGGTTCGGTTGGAATGATGCGTCCGCCGCCGGCGATGTGATCGAGATATTCCAGGATCACGCGGGAATCAAAGAGCGTGCGGCCGCCCTCGAGCAGCAGCACGGGAATTTTGCCGAGCGGGTTTTGCCGGCGCACCGTGTCGGCGGGGTTGCTGGTGTCGGCGGCCTCAATCGTGATCTTGTCCGCAAGTCCGAGCAGGCTTGCGGCGATCCGCACCTTGCGGCCGAATGGCGAGGCCGGTGAATTGCGCAAAATCATCATCGGACATCTCGGGCATGCAAAAAAAATGGCAGCGCGGCTTGCCGCCGCGCCCAGTCGGGATCGAACATTGTGAAGAATGGATCCGGTGTGCTGCTCAGCCGGTGATGACGAGATTCACCGCCTTTGGACCCTTGCCCTTCTTGTCCGGCTCAACATCGAAGCTGATCCGCTGCCCCTCGGTCAGCGATTTCATGCCGGCCTGCTCGACGGCAGTGATATGCACGAAAACGTCGCGGCCGCCGTCGTCCGGCTTGATGAAGCCATAGCCACGTTCGCCATTGAAAAACTTGACCGTACCAGTTTGAGCCATCGGGAAACTCCTCTCCCCGCGGTTGCTCCGCCACCGGCCCCCACAGCGCGGCGGCTCGGCCGGACATTCACAAACGGGGAAAGCGTCGGCCGCGTAAACGGCCTCAGTCACTCCGCCGGCCCCCCTTAAGGAGGCGGAACGTCAAAGCCAACCCTAACAGTCAAGAGACTATCGCAGCCCTGCCGGAACTGGAAAGAGGGATAGCCCCTCATAGGTCTATTCTCCAGCCAGCCAATCGAGCCTCGATTCTCCCCTACCGTCGGGTGAAAGGATCGTGGCAAGCGCCGGGAGGAGGCCGGCAAGCTCCCCGGCCAGCGTCCAGGGCGGGTTGATTGCGAGCAGCCCCGTCCCGCGCAGACGATTGGTCGCAGGCTCCGCGGCGATGGTGAGCTCCACGCGCAGGATTTTTGCGATCCCAAGGCGGGCGATGCGGCGCGCGAAAGCGGCATTCTCGCGTGCGTCCTTGATCGGATACCAGGCGAGGTAGATTCCAGTCGCCCATTTGCGATGGGCGATCGCGAGACCCTCGGCAAGGCGCACGGATTCCGCCGGTTGCTCGAAGGGCGGGTCGATAAGAACGACGCCGCGGCGCTCTTTCGGGGGCAAGTAGGCGGAGAGCGCCGTCCACCCATCGATGTTCAAAGTCTTGACACGCGTATCGCCGCGCAAATTTCGCGCAAGCGCCGCCGCTGCCGTCGGCTCGAGCTCGCAGGCGATCAATCGATCCTGCGCGCGCAGCCAGTGCCGGGCGAGGGCCGGCGAGCCCGGATAGCATGCAAGCTGGCCCGCTTCATTGAATGCCTCGACGGAATCGAGATATGACGCGAGCAGGTCGCGGATCTCTGGCGCGAGCGATGCCGTTAACAGCCGATGAATTCCTTCGCGCCACTCGCCGCTGCGTCGCGCCTCAAGGCTCGCAAGATCATAAACGCCCGAGCCGGCATGGGTGTCGATAACGCGGAACGGCGCCGGCTTTTGCCGCAGATGTAGCAAGATACGGGTGAAGACGGCGTGCTTGACGACGTCGGCGAAATTCCCGGCGTGGAAGGCGTGACGGTAATTCATTGAGGCAATGATCGCGGCGTTCTCGTGGTTGACGGCACATCAAACTCTGCAAGCGGCTTTAATCGATAAAATTGTCATTGCCTATTTAGTCCGGAAGTGACGTGCGTGCGCTAGGGTGCCAGCATCGCAAGGCAGGTTTTTGGCGGGGGATCGTTCCGCCGCGATGGATCGAAGTGACGGCGGACAATGTGGCGTAGCGTTATCGCGGCAGTGGCGGTTTATACCTATGGACATCCGAGCTTCGACGGGTATCGCCCGGCGCTGCTCGATCGTCCGTTGCAGGCATTCCATCGGGATGTCAATTACGTCGCGCGGGACGGCCAGCGAGCACTGAACACCCTCGATGACGCGCGCAGCATGCGCTACCTCAAGGGCTATATGGAATTCATGGAGACACAGCTGCGTTCGGCCAATTGACCGGTCAGCCGTTGTATTGCCTTTTGAAATCGTCCGCCGTGGCGGACGTTTTGCTTCCTGCCCGGATGGCTAACCGTGCGCGGTTCCACGCAGGCCGAAGCTCGATCGTGATCCGGCGATAACGGGGCGCCGGGTGATCGCTCGTGTCAACCGCGCGGCGGCAGCATGATTGTCGGGGTGATCATGCGGTGCGACGGCGGTCGCCGATTGCTGCGCACCGACAATGAGGCGCCGCGGAAGTTGCAGAACCTTCAGCATCACGCGCATGGCGACGTAGATCGCCGTCGGCAGCCCAATGACATGCGTCAGCACGATTGGTGCCGCGATCACGATCACATCCGGGCGCACGGTGGCGGCGGCAATAAAGACCGGAGACCATGCAGTGACGGTGAGGGCGGTGTTGACGACACTCGCTAAGATTGCGAGCGGCGTCGCCGGAGCGCACACCCAATAGAAAAGGACTTGGGACTCATCGACATGGCACAGGCCGGATTTGCCGAACACGGCTTGCCCGTTGTCGAGCGCCCAGTACGTCACCGCCCACAAGGCGATATAGCCGATTCCGGAATTCCAGGCGGCGAAACAAAGATAGTCCCTGAAACGGTTCATCGCGTCACGGCTCGCTGGAGCATCTCACGGGCAGCCTATGGCGATTGGCTTACGGTTCCGTTGCACTGATCGTAGACACGCCATGGCGAGACAACGGCGCCCGGGCGCCGCCGCGGTCTTGGTTGAGCAATCGTAAATGCGGCTGGAGAAGGCAGCGGTTAGCCGCCGCGCACAGGCGGCATTGTCAGCTTGTCGTTCGTGCAGGCCCGGCGGTCGATCTCGGCGCAATCGCGGAAACGGAAGTCCTTGGTGAAGCACACGCGCACCTCGCTCAGCCGCTTGCTGTCGCAGGTTACCGCGATGGCGCCACGCGAGAGTCCAGGATTGACCTTGACGAAAGCCTCTTCGACCTCATCCAGCGTGACGGCGAGCGTCGTCGTCACATTTTGGAATTGCGGCGGAATTTTCACGGTCTCGCGCGCCTTGCGCACGCTGTTGAAATAATCCGCGGCGCCAAGTCCGGAGCAGGTGCCATGGCGGTCCCACTCGTTGTAGACGAGGCGCGGACTCGGCATCAGATCGAGCATGGATTCCATGATGGTGCGCGGCAGCCGCGGCGCCGGGACCTGGCAATCGCGCGGAAAGCCGCGTTCGTATTGCGGCCAAAGACCGTGCACCACGAATGAATAAGGCCGCGCACTGCATTGCGCCTGCGGAGCACGGCCATTGCGCTCATGCGCGGCGGCGCAAAACGACGGCGACCACGACAAGGCCAAAACATAAAAATCGAACCGGCCCGGCTCGTGCTGGCGCCGTTCCTGTTGGCGGACGTCCTGGGAAAGAGTGGAACCAATTGTCAGCGAGAGGATGACGGCAGCAAGCGCCGTGACGCGACTAGCAGTTACAAACATGGAACGCCCCCTAACACACGTGGTGATTGAGCGTTGCAAACGTATCCTGGCTTAAAGAACAAGACAAGAACAAAAAGTAAATAAAAAGGGGACAAATGCAAAGGCTTGGAAAATCCGCCCTTTAAGGCCGAGCCATCTTGCATTGCGGATTGTATGCCCAGTTGCGGTCGAGCC
>JACQTM010000167.1 GCA_016210825.1 Hyphomicrobiales bacterium | reverse complement strand
GCACATAGGCGTACTGCGGCCGTTGCGCGAGAATTTGCGCATATTCGGCGATCGGATTTTGGCCACCAGCGACGCTCGCTTGCCCATAGAGCTTGCGTTCGAAGAACAGGGTGATACGCCAGAATGCTTGTTCAACCCATCGATAGACGAGGCTTTGACGCTTGAGCCAGGCATTTACATTGCTTGCATAAGCAGGCGGTTTTCCTGTCTGCGGTGTAAGCACATACTTGGACCAATTCGGGTCGATCGGTTGCAGCTCGAAACCGCCGTCCTTGGTGCGGCGTGCGAAGAGACGCGGCATGTGATCCGGATCGCGTCCGTGATTGATCGCCTGCAATACGACCGAGTTGTCGGAGAAATCGTTCTTGACCACAACGAGCACCACGATTTTTGGTTTTTCCCGGCGCGCAAAGTGATCGTAGATCGGGAGCTGATTGATCTGGCCGGTGTCGGATTGCCCGTATGCGGCCGCCGTCAGCATCAGCGCCGGCAGCCTTTCGCGCGCTAGCCTCTCGAACACGACCTGTGCCTTCCGATCAACCGTGACCTGATGCGCCTCGACGAAGGAGTCCCCGATAAAGATGAGATGACAGCCACCAGCGCGTTGTTCTGGCGGCACTGGCTCGCGATCGAGGAAGCCGACGCTATTGGCGCGCTGCCGCGTCCAGTAATCGAAATTGTTGGTGGTCGCCACTTCCGCGCCGGGCTTAAAGATAAAGCCAGTGCGTGAATCGAAGCCGCCCGGCCAGACTGTGTCGGTGAAGGGCGTGCTTACACGGAGATAAGTCTCTCCGCCCGCCGCAAGGATCAGGAGCAGGATGGCGGAGATCATGACGCCAGGCGCGACGTTGTTCCAAAGCCAGAACGTCATACCGCGAAGATTGCGACCATACCGTCTTGTAACCACGCTGCCCTCTATCCGCCTCGATCAGGCGGCATCACCGCGGAAATCCGGCACGGCGTCGCGCAGTACACCGTAGATTGCAATACGCTCTTCCTTGGCAAGACCTTGTTCCAGCGTGGCCAGCCACGCACGCATCGCCTCAAGCGATGGATAAATCGGTTTCGCCGCGACGATTCCTGTAATACCGATCCCCTCGCTCGGCTCCTCGCGCGCAAACAAAATCTCGTTGAGCCGCTCGCCGGGGCGAATGCCCGTGAATGTGATGGCGACATCGACACCGGGCTCCAGGCCCGAAAGCCGGATCATGCGCTCGGCCAGATCGAGGATCTTCACCGGTTGACCCATGTTGAGAACGTAAACCGACACATCGGACCGGTCGGGGCCCATGGCGTGGCTAGCCGCCGTGACCACCAAATCGCACGCCTCGCGGATGGTCATGAAATAGCGCACCATGTCCGGATGGGTGACGGTGATCGGCCCACCGGCCGCAATCTGCGCCTTGAACTTCGGCACAACAGAGCCGTTTGAGGCAAGCACATTTCCGAAGCGTACGGCAATCAGCCGCATCGGTGCGCGATGAGGGCTGCGCTTGCGCGCAAGATCTGCATCGAGCGCCTGGCAATACATCTCGGCAAAGCGTTTGGTGGCACCCAGCACCGAGACCGGTTCGATCGCCTTGTCGGTCGAGATCATGACCATTCCCGCAGCACCCGCAGCCGCCGCGGCATCGGCGACGTTTACCGAACCGAAGACGTTGGTTTTGATTCCCTCACCCCAGTCGTTTTCGAGTATCGGCACATGTTTGAGCGCAGCCGCATGGAAAACGATGTCGGGCTTGAAGGTTTCGAACAAGCGGAAAATGCGTTCACGGTCGCGTATATCCGCAATGCGCCCGTCGATGCGCGCCGTAGCGCCTTTGGTGGCGAGGATTTCAAGGACTGCATGGAGCGCCGGCTCGGAATTTTCAACGACCAGCAGCCGCGTTGCGCCGAATGTGACAATGCGGTCGCAAATCTCTGCGCCGATTGAGCCGCCGCCGCCGGTAACGATGACCGACTTGCCACGAATGAAATCCTCCAGCCGTTTGTAGTCGATATTGACACTGGGGCGAAGCAGCAGGTCTTCGACTGCGACAGGCGCGAGGCGAAGCGCCTCACCGCCCTGATCGAGTGACGGCAGGCGATTGGTGGCGAGCCCGAGCCGGCGTGCGCGCATCAATATGGTTTCGGGATGTGCGTCGCTATCAAAGGCCGACGGTGTCATCACCAGGCGGGTGACACGCGTACCCTTCAGCTCAAGATCGAGGCAGACGCGCTCGAGGTCCTCGAAGGTGCCAGCGACGGTGATACCGCGAATTGACTGGTTCTGGTCGGAACCCGACGGCGAGAGAATGGCCACGGGCCAGATCTTGCTGACCGCGCCGCTCTCGATCGCGCGCAACAATACCTCGGCGTCGGCGGCACGCCCAAGAACGAGCGTCGGCGCCGACTGAGCTTCGCGCGCGCGCAGCCGCGTGCGCGTGTAGCGGAAATGGCGGTAGAGCACGCGTGTCCCTCCGAGGAAGAAAATCTGGAGGAACCAGTAGAGGACGATAGTGATCTTGCCGAAGAAGAAAGTGCCGTAAAAATTCTGCGCCACCAGTATGTAGTCGAGTACGAGCAGCGACAGTGCGAGCACCGTGGTCGCGCGAAAGATGCTGTTTAACTCCGGCAGCGACGTAAAGCGCCACTTCGCCTTCTCGACGCCAAACAGCGCGTAAACGATGGCGGCATAAAATAGAAAGGCGGGCAAAAGGCCGATCAGCCATTGCCAACGTTGCGCCAGCCCGGCGTCCTCGAAGCGAATGTAAAAACTCGCGACGATCGCCGCCGCCGTGGCGACGAGATCGTGCGTCATGATCAGGACGGTGCGCGTCGAGAGCTTAGCGAGACGGATCATCGTCCTTCCGGAAACCGTCAAAGGGGTGCCATTTCCATAGCGGCGTTTGCCTTTTGACGCTACCCCGGCCAGGCGGGGGCTTGGCGGCGGCGTTAAGATTTGGGTGCCGTCGCCAGCGCCTGATTGACGGCGGCAAGCACGTGCGGTGCGCCGAGCTCATCGAGGCAGGCACTGTAACTATCGAGGCGCCGTTCGCAGCCTTCTAGCTGGCAGGGCATGCACGGCAGCGGGTTTTGCACCAGCCAGACATTGCCGCGCTGCTGGATCGTTCCAGCGGCCGCCCATGGCTCCCGCAAGCCGCCGGCCGGCCACGGCCCCCACAGGCGTGGATCGGTTGGGCCATAGAGCGCAACGGTCGGACAGCCCGTTCCAGCCGCGAGATGCGTCACCGATGTGTCGGGGCCGATATAGACGGATGCCGCCCGGATTAATGCTGCCAGCTCGGGCCAGGCGAGCGCACCATCGAGCCTACGCACATCCATACCACGCCACACCAAATCGAGATAATTCCGGTCCGCGACTGAGGGCCCACCGGTGGCGACGATCGTCATGCCGTGTTGCACGAGCGTGGCGGCAAGCGCACGCCAGCCCTTATCGGTCCAGCGCTTGTAGTGGAACATCGGCACGGCGTGAATAACCGCATATGGCAACGCCGGGCGGTGTCCGGGACGAACATTCCCTTTCGGCACCACCACCTCGGGTATCCGCGGTACGCCGAGCGTATCGGCGAGTTGCAGTACGTCGTCCACACGATGGCTACCGCGCGATACGGTGATCGCGCGATGTAATGACTTGCGTTTCACGGCTGACAGAACGCCGGACGCCTCGACCATTCCGGCACGCCGCGTGCCGGAAATTAACGTGAAAAAAAATGGCCGGTCGCCCGTCTGGGTGGAAACCGCGAGATCGTAGCGCCGCCACAGCCGCCCGAGCAGCGCAAGCATTCGAAATCCGCCGCTACCCACGGGCATGGTAATGACGCGGCCAATATCAGGATTGCCTTCGAGGATTCCCTCGGTGCCAGAAAAGACGAGAACGTCGATCGTTGCATCGGGATAACCCCGCTTGAGGCCACGAATGAGCGGAGTTGTCAGCAGGACATCGCCCAGCCGGCGCAGCGCAATGACAAGGATGCGTGGACGCACTGGAAGATCGATCGCGGTCATCGATGGGCGTCTTGCCCGCCGCGCGCAACTGTCGTGGCCTCGCGCAGTACCGTGCCGCCGAGTACGCCGACACCGAAGACATAGACCCAGCCCTGGGTGAAATCGAACACGTGCGAATTGAGAAGTGACGCAAGAACGTTTTGCAGCACCACGATCAGACCAAGCCAGGACATGAAACCGGCGCCGCGGAACAGCGCAATATGCGCGATCCACATTGCCCAAAGCAGCGCCGCACCGGCGATCCCGAGTTGGATCGCTACTGCAAATGTCTGTTGATGCGGATTCCTGGTCGCAACGCCGGCCGCGCCGGTTTCACCTTCGGTCGCTTGCCGGAACTTGGTGTGAATCGTGCCGGTGCCGTGACCCAGAATGGGCGCCTGAGCGATCAAATCCATCGACCTGCGATAGAATTCCAGCCGCATGCCTGCCGAGGTCACAGCTTTGTCCCGGCGGTCGTGCGTCACCTCTTCGACGATTCCTTCGAGCCGCAAACGTAGATATGGCGATGACACCCAGATAAATCCGGCCAAGATCGCGCCGCCGACGCAGGCGACCACAATTCCTTTCCAACGGTAGAAGCGGAACGCGAGCATCACAACGAAGATCGGAATGAGTACAAGCGTCGTGCGACCGCTCGCCACGAACATGATATTGGCGAAAAAAAGCGCGGCTAGCGCCAGCAGCAATGCCGCCCGACGCAGCATTCCTTCCCCGAGAGCATCGAGTCCCACATAGCCGAGTGCCAGAAAGCAAAGCAGGAAATTCTCGCTTTGGGTGAGGTAATCCTTGACCGGGACACCGCGTGTATTCGGCGTATGCCAGGGGAATTTGGGAAAAATGACGAGAATCCAGGAAAAAATAAGTAGAATGGCGCAGGAGATAAGAAAACCGTTTATCGCCCAATTCGCGCGCTCCGACCGGCGGAATTGTGCGAGCAGAAGCGGAATGACGAGCAGCTTGTGAAAACCGGCGATGCCGGAGACACGTTCCGCGAACGTCGCCTCCGACCACAGCATGCCGGCGAGCGCCAAGAGCCAAAGCAGTGGCGGCAATCCGCCCGCCGGGGTTATCGTCTCGCGGCGCAGATCCGATATTTGTAACGTCGGAAGGAGCGAAATCAGCCATAGCACAATGAGAATGCTTGTCGCCGAGGTCGACCACGGTAGCGAAATCGCGACTGCTGCCGCGAGCCCATCGGCCACACGTTGAAGCGCCGCGCGATTAAAACCCTTGATCGTAATCGCCGCCATATTAGCTGTCTTTCACTGCAGCCGAGGCCGCCGGCTTCGGATCGCGCGCTGTCACCGGTGCCGAATCAGACTTTCCTTCGTTTTCATTCGACGTTGACATTCCCTTGATTGCGCGGACGCGATCGGCGCCGATGATTTCCTCAAGTCGCCGCTGATTCTCGGCTAGCCTAGAGCGATCGGCTTCTGGATGCCAAAGATGCAGCACGCCGGTGGCGAAGCGCCCATCCTTACGCCGGGTACCGCTGCGGATGAGCCGGACGATGATATCGGAATCCTCGAGCCCCCAGCCACTGAAAGCCGCGTCGAAACCATCGACACGCAGCAGGTCGGATTTGCGAATCGCGAGGTTGCTGCCGCGCGCGCCTTGCCATTGGCTGGCGAGCCGCTTGCGTAATGGACCGAGCGGCAGCGAAAAGATTGGTGCCAACCGATTGATTTCCCCGCGAAGACGCGCGGCGATAAAGGCACCAACGCCCCACAATTCGGGTTGCAAACCATCGCGCAAAATTTTCTCCGTTAATGCCCGCGACAGCAGCGCGCGGTTTCCCGCCACGAACCATCCGGATTCGGCAAGTCGTCGATGCGCAGCGATGAATCCAGGACGGGGGATACAATCGCCATCGAGGAAGACGCAATTCACGCCCGCGCATGCGCGAATAGCGCGATTGCGAATTTCGGCGAGCCGGAATCCCCTGTCCTCATGCCAAACGTGCTTGAGCGGAACGCCGATGCGGGATATGTGACTTTCGACGACCAAGCGCGTCGCTGCGCTCGATCCGTCATCGGCAACGAAAACCTCGAAGCCACGGTCGGTCTGGCGCGCGAGGGCGCGCAGTACCGCATCGAGGGCATCCGCGCGATTATAGGTGGCGAGAATAACGGAGATTAGTTCAGCCACGATCATGCCTTGGGCGTTTCACGGAGCCCCGAGCCGAATGCGCCGGGCGCTTGAAACCGGCTCTCGCGCAGCGTATTGCCAATTCGAAGCCCTCGGACGACAGCTTTGCGTCGAAGGTTTGCCGATGTTCGATTCCACCAGTTACAGCCACGCCGTCACCCCAGCATTGCGGCAAGATGCAGAAAATCTCCGCTTATATACTAGCCTATAATGAAGCCGAGAAGATCGAGGCCGCGGTTTCGAGCGTGCTTTGGGCCGATGAAATCGTCGTTGCCGATTCCGGTAGCACCGACCGCACCGCCGAGATTGCAACAAGCCTTGGCGCGCGAGTGGTCCAAATAGATTTCACCGGATTTGGTGAATTACGCAACCGTGCCGTCGAGGCATGCCACCATGAGTGGATTTTCAGTCTTGATTCCGACGAGCGCTGCACGGCGGCGGTACGCGACGAAATCCTATCGCTGCTCGCGGTGTGCCCGACCCATGACGCCTACCTTGTCCCGCGCCGTAATTTCATGATGGGCCGCTGGATACGCGGCTCCGGCTGGTATCCAAATTACCGCCAGCCTCAATTCTTCAAGAAAGGTGCGCTACACTACACGCCCGTCTTGGTTCACGAGAGCTATGAACTCTTGACCAGTAAGCCGCTCGGGCGGCTCGAAAACGCCATTTGGCAATTCCCGTTCCGCGATCTCGGCGAGATCATCTCCAAGGCAGACCGCTATTCGACGCTCGGCGCGAAGCGACTGCCCAAACGGGTTTCGATGGCAAGCGCGCTCGGCCACGGCATTTGGGCTTTTTTCAAGCACTATATATTCAAGCTTGGATTTCGTGACGGCTGGGCGGGTTTCGTCATCGCCTTCGGCAATTTCGAGGGCACATTCTACCGTTACGCCAAGCGCCATGAGGAAATGCAAAATTGGCAGCCGCCGAATCCTGAGCGGCTCGTTCGGCCCAAACCGTGATCGGTGCCGGTAGATGCGATGAGCGACCGGCCGTCCTGCTCCGTCATCGTCCCGACCTACAATCGGATGCACACATTGCCGCGCGCCGTTGCCAGTGTGCTGGCACAGGACGAGCGGGATTTCGAAATCATCATCGTTGACGATGCTTCGACCGATGATACCCAAGTCTGGCTTGATGCACAGTCCGACCCGCGCATTCGTGTCGTCCGTTCCGAACGCAATCTCGGGCCGAGCGGCGCGCGCAATCTTGGACTGGCGACCGCCCGGGCACCGATCACAGCCTTTCTCGATTCCGATGACTTTTATCGGCCGAACCGTCTATCCGTACCGTTGGCCGCGTTCGCCCACGAGCCCGATCTAGTCTGCACCCTATCATCTTCGATCAAGCACGAGCCGAAGGAAACGAACACCGCGCTGCTACAGGACGTCAAACTCGCATCGCCCGCATTTGAATGGGCCCTACTTTGCGATCTTGTCGGTGTCGAGACGACAAGTATCACCGTCCGCACCGAAGCCGCACGCGCGGCTGGTGGATTTTGCGAGCGTTTGCGGCGGACAGAAGATCGCGAATTCCTAATCCGCCTCGCCCGGCTAGGCACCGGGCGTTTGCTCCCGGAAATATTGTGGGAAAAATCTTGGATCGCCGATAGCCTGTCCAACGAATGGACAGGCGCCGGGCGTGATCTCATCGCCTATGTCGGGCAACGGCCTGAATATACCGAACGCTTTCGCAAGCTTGGTCACTATTTCGCGACGAAAATCCTCGTGGCTGATTTGCGCCGCTTGGATTTCCCGACGCTTGCCGGCGATTTGCGACGTTTTCGTGTGGCGGGTCTGCTGAAAGGAAACTTCGCGCAACTTTGGCGCGATCACCGTGAGGTCAGAAAATATCGGCGACGAATGCGCGGCCGCTATGCACTGACGGCACTCAAAGGTCCCCCATTGGATTGGCGTTGAACAGCGCAGGGCAGCGGGACAATCAATCCTGAGTGCGCCAGCGCGGCTGGCGTTATGGTTCCTGCCGAATATTCCGCTTGGCGCTCGCTGCGGACGCGAGCAACAACGCGGCGAAAATTGTTACAATGCGCCAGCGCATGCCGACCCTCCCGGAAAACCTCAGTATTTCTTTTTGCGCGCATTCTTGCGCGATTGATCGATGATCCTCGTCGTGCTGTAGCCCGGCACAAGATCGACCAACAAAACTTTGCCGCCCGCCTTCTCTACAATCTCGCGCCCGATGACCTGGTCGCGGCGATAGTCGCCGCCCTTGACGAGTACGCTTGGCCGCACGCGCCTAATCAACTCGAGGGGCGTATCCTGCGGGAAGATGACAACGAGGTCGACCGCTTCAAGCGCCGCCAATACCTCGGCGCGTGCAATCTCATTCTGCATCGGGCGCCCCGCGCCCTTCAGCCGTTTGACAGATGCATCGCTATTGAGTCCGACTACGAGGCGATCGCAAGCGGCACGCGCCTGCGCCAAGACCTTGATGTGTCCGGGATGCAGGATATCGAAGCACCCATTGGTGAAGCCGATGCGCTGGTCTTGAACGCGCCATTCCTTGAACCGCTCGTCGAGCTCCTTCCAATCGAAAACGATCTTCTCCTCGGGCGCGAGTGTCGCCGATGGAAGGACCCGGTGGCGCAATTCCGCAATCGAAACCGTCGCGGTGCCGCGCTTTCCCACGACGACCGAGGCGGCAGCATTGGCGGCGCGCGCAGCGCTCTCGAAATCCGCGCCCACGGCGAGCAGTGCAGCGAGCGCTGCGACCACGGTGTCGCCCGCGCCGGAGACGTCCCGCACCTTCACCGGATAGGAGGGGACGTGCACTGGCGCGCGGCCGCGCACGTAAAGCAGCATGCCTTCCTCGGAGAGCGTCACCAACACAGCCTTGCTGCCGACAGTGCGGGCGAGTTTGTCAGCGGCCGCCGCGACGTCCTCGTGGCTATCAACCGAATATTCAGTCGCCTCGGCCAGCTCCTTACGGTTGGGTGTAATCAGGGTCGCGCCGCGATAGATCGAAAAGTCGCGGCCCTTGGGATCGACCACCACCGGAATTTTCGATGCGTTGGCGCTTGCGATCACGGCGCGGATTACCCGCTCCGTGAGGACGCCTTTTGCGTAATCGGACAGCACCACCGCGCCGGCTTTGCGTATCATCGCGATCGCATGCCGGATCAGCATCGCTTCGATTTTGGCCGATACCGGTCTTGCAGTCTCCCAATCGGCGCGCAGAAGATGCGTCGACTGGT
>JACQTM010000169.1 GCA_016210825.1 Hyphomicrobiales bacterium | reverse complement strand
GAGCCGATAGTGCCGGTGAGCACCGCAACGCCAAGGCGCAGCCAGGAATACGAAGAGTCAATGGCGCTAGACGATGTCATTTGCATTTCAGAACCCGATTGCAGCAACTCATTATGCGCGCCATGCGCAAAGCTGATCGCAGCCATTCATCCGGATGATAGGTGCCACATAGACGTCAATGCCCGCGCGGAGCGCGGGCACGGAGGCGAGAATCGAAACGAAGTCGAGGGCGGTTGATATCACACTCTATTGCCCGCACTCCAGCTCCAAAAATCGCGGCCCTCCTCACGCATGAAGCGCGCGAGCACCATTTTGTGCACTTCGGAGGCGCCATCGACCAGGCGCGCGGCGCGGGCGTAGCGGTAAATCCATTCCAGAATTGTGTCCTTGGAATAGCCGCGCGCGCCGTTGAGCTGGATCGCCACATCCGCTGCGTTGTGCAACGTATCGGCGACGTGGACCTTAGCCATCGATACTTCCTTGCGTGCCCGGTCGCCCTGATCGAGCTTCCAGGCCGCATACATGACGAGCAGCCGGCCGATCTGAATCTGGTGCGCGATTTCGCCGAGTTTAATCTGTACGCTTTCACGGTCGGCGAGCCTGATGCCAAAACCTTCGCGCTGCGAGACGTATTCCTGGGCGATCTCCATGCAGCGCTTGGCGAGGCCGAGCCAGCGCATGCAGTGCGTCAGCCGCGCCGGCCCGAGACGGATTTGCGTGATCTTCAAGCCATCGCCGACATTGAGCAGCACATTTTCCTGTGGCACTTCGAGGCCGGAAAATTCCATTTCACAGTGTCCACCATGCTCCTCCGGCCCCATGATCGGGATGCGGCGCACGATGCGCCAGCCGGGCTGATCACGGTGATAAAGAAATGCAGTCAGCCCTTTACGCGCGTCGTCGGAGGTGCGGGCAATGAGAATGAAATGGGTTGCCTCATCCGCGCCAGTGATGAACCACTTGTGGCCGGTGATAACCCACTTGTCACCCCTTTTCTCGGCCCGGGTCCTGATCATGCCGGGGTCGGAGCCGCCGCCGGGCGCGGGTTCGGTCATCGCAAAGGACGAACGCACCGTGCCGTCGACGATCGGCCGCAGCCATTTCTCCTTCTGCTCCGGCGTGCCGGCCTTCGCTAACAAATTCATGTTGCCGTCGTCCGGCGCCGAGCAATTAAACGCGAGCGGGCCGAAAATCGAGCGGTTTGCTTCCTCGTACATCACCGCCCAGGCGACGATCGGCAGACCCATGCCGCCGAATTCCTTCGGCGCCTGGGGCGCCCAGAGGCCGGCTTGTTTTGCCTTCGCCTGTACCGGCCCAAGCAGTGCGAGGCGGATATTCTCGTGCGGGTCATAGTTCTTGGACTCCGCCTCCAACCGCAACACGTGTTGCTCGACAAAAGCGCGGGTGCGAACGCGCAAATCTTCGAATTCGGGAGAAAGTGTGAAGTCCATGATGGGGTTCCCGGTTGATTGCTGCAGTCTATAGAATAGTTATGTGTTGCGCAGTCCGGGCACCCAAACTCTTTGCTTGTTATACGCTCCGGCATATCTGCCGATTGGATCATTCATGACGAACTTCACGCCGGTTTCCGCGCTTTTCGGTGGGGCACTGATCGGTTTCGCCTCTGCGTTGTTGATGCTACTCACCGGCCGAATCGCGGGAATAAGTGGCATTGTCGGCGGCTGCATCGTATCGGGCGCGAGCGATCGTAACTGGCGGCTTGCCTTTATCGCCGGGCTTGTCGTTGCGCCTTTGATCGGAGTTTTGGCCGGTGCGCCGCTGCCACTGCCGCAAATCCCGTCGAATTGGACGGTGATCGTCGGTGCTGGCCTCCTGGTCGGTTTTGGCTCGCGGCTGGGCGGCGGCTGCACGTCGGGGCACGGCGTATGCGGCATCGCTCGGCTATCACCGCGTTCGATCGTGGCAACCATCGCGTTCATGACGACGGCCATGGCGGTTGTCTTCCTGGTACGGCACGGAAGCTGAGCCATGATAACGATCGTCAGCTTCGTGTGCGGGCTAATCTTCGGCGCAGGTCTTCTGATCTCCGGCATGGCGCAGCCGGCGAAGGTACTCAACTTCCTCGACCTGTTCGGAACCTGGGATCCGAGCCTGGCGTTAGTGATGGCGGCGGCACTCGCGGTTTCCGGAATCGGTTTTGTGATCGCCAAGCCCCGCAAGCCACTACTTGCGCCACAAAGCCTTTGGCCCACGCACACCGACATTGATCCGCCGCTCATTTTTGGTGCGGTGCTGTTCGGCTCGGGCTGGGGGCTGGTCGGATTGTGTCCCGGACCGGCATTGGTCAATCTTGCAACGCTGTCGCCGCAGGTGATCGTGTTCGTAGTGGCGATGGGCGCGGGAATGGCGCTGCACGACTGGTGGCGCAGGCGGCGCGCACTCGCCGCGGCCCGAGTTGACGGCTAACCGCGCAGCGCCAACATTTGTCCGCCGTCCACCACGATTGTCGCCCCGGCGATATAGGCTCCAGCCTTCGAGACCAGCAGCAATAATGCACCGTCGAGATCGCCGTCCTGGCCGAAGCGGCCGACCGGAATCTCGCGCGTCTTGGCTTTTCCTTCCTCGCTTTTCAGATACGCATCATTGATTTCGGTCATGAACCAGCCGGGCGCGATGGCGTTGACGCGCACGCCCTTGAAGGCGAGCTCGAGCGCCAGCGCCTTGGTGATCTGCACCACGCCGGCCTTGGCGGCGGTGTAAGCAATAACCCCCTTCGAAACGCCAAAACCAAGCACCGAAGCGATGTTGACGATCGCGCCTTGCTTGTTCGCCGCGATTATGCGGCGTGCGGCCTCCTGCGCCCAGAAAAAGACCGCGTCGAGATTAGTCGAAAGCACGCGCCGCCATTCCTCTTCGGAAAGATCAAGCGCGCGGCCGGAATGAGCAACGCCCGCGTTGTTAACGAGAATTGTCACCGTGCCGAACGCTTTTTCGGCCGCATCGAAGGCGCGCGTCATGGCGGCACGGTCGCGCACATCGGCTTCGATGACGACGGCACGCCCGCCCGATGCTTCGATGCGCTTGCGCAATTCGTCCAAACGTTTGGCGCGGCGCGCGACCAGCGCCACCCGCGCGCCATTGGCCGCAAGAACCTGCGCGAAGCGTGCACCAAGGCCGCTCGATGCGCCGGTCACCAGCGCGACTTGCCCGGAAAGTTCGAACAGTTCGGATGCCTTCATATTCGTTCCCCCATCACCCGCCATAAAGCGCGTGCGGCAGGGCGGTCGCAAGCCCCGGCACGAACCACAACACGGCCAAGGCGGCGATTTGGATCAGCACGAAGGGAATAATCCCCACATAGATGTGCCGCGTCGTGATTTCCGGCGGCGCTACGCCGCGCAGGAAGAATAGCGTCGGGCCGAGTGGCGGGTGCATGTATGAAGTCTGCAAATTCATCGCCATCATCACGCCAAGCCAGACTGGATCAACGCCCGGCATGGCAAGCAGAATTGGCGCTACGATCGGAATGACGACGAAAATAATCTCGAAGGCGTCCATCACGAAGCCGAGCAGGAACATTGCCAGCATAACGGCGAGGATCGCACCTGCGCTGCCGCCCGGAAGATCGCTCAGCGCGCGATGAACCATCGCGTCGCCGCCGAAACCGCGAAAGACCAAACTGAACAGCGTCGCGCCAATCAGGATAACGAAGATCATGCTGGTGATTTGCGCCGTCTTTCGCACCACCGGCAAAAATAAATCGCCACCTTTCACGTCCCCCTTGAGAACGGCGAGAAGAATGGCGCCGACGGCGCCAACCGCGGCCGCTTCCGTCGGCGTCGCGATGCCGCCGAGGATCGAGCCGAGCACAGCGAGGATAAGCAGGAGTGGGGCGACGAGAACTTCCGCAAGGCGTCGCGCAAGCGCAATTCCACGCGGCGCATTCGGTTCAGGCGGGATCGCGGGCGCGGCGTTGGGGAAAAAGATCGCGATGCCAATCATATAGAGAATATAAAGCGCCACCAGCGTTAACCCCGGAACGATGGCGCCGGCGAATAGATCACTGACCGTCACCGCCTGCGGCGCGAAAATGCCCTTCGATAATTGCGCCGCCTGGTAGGCATTGCCGAGCTGGTCGCCGAGCAGCACCAGCACGGTCGCGGGCGGGAAAATCTGCGCCAGCGTCGCGGTCGCAGCAACGATGCCGGCGGCAAGGCGTTTATCGTAGCCGAAGCGCAGCATCGCCGGCAGCACGATCAAGCCCATGGTGACGACGGTCGCGCCGACCACGCCCTTCGCCGCCGCCAGCAGCAATCCGACGATGGCGACGGAAACGCCCAACCCGCCGCGCAGCGGGCCGAACAGCCGGCCCATGGTCTCCAGCAAATCCTCGGCGATGCGCGAACGCTCGAGCATCACCCCCATGAAGATGAAAAGCGGAATGGCAAGCAGCACGCCATTCGTCATCACCCCGAATACGCGTTGAGGGAATGCGCCGAGCCATCCAGGTTCGAACAGGCCGAGCGCATAGCCGATGCCCGCAAACGCGAGCGAGATTCCGCCGAGCGTGAAGGCAACCGGATAACCCGCCATCAGCACGACACAGATAGCGACCACGAGCAGAACAGCGAGAATTTCCGCGCTCATGTGCGCCGGGCTCGGTGCGCCAGCGCATCCGCCGCGCGGATCGCTTCGGCAGTGCCCTGCAACGCCAGCAATGCGGCAAAGACCGGGATCAGCGTCTTGAGCAGAAATACGAACGGCAAACCACTCGCCTCGCGCGAGCTTTCCAAGATCTCCCAAGAGCGCACAACGTAAGGCCACGACAGAATGCCGAGCGCGACGGCAAAAGGGATGAGCAGGAAGAGCGCGCCGATAAGCTCGACGAGTGCCTTGGTCCGCGGCGTGGCATCGGCATAGAAGATGTCCACGCGGACATGCCCGCCTTCGTGCAGGGTCCAGGCCGCCACAAGCATGAACAAGCCAGCGTGGGCATAGAAGATCGATTCCGAGAGCCAGATCGACCCCAGCCCCAGCGCATAGCGCATAGTCACAACGGCGAACTGTAACAGCACGATAGTCAGAGCAAGCCATGCGGCCCCGCGGCCGATCGCTGCCGTGAGGCGATCGATACGGTCGGCAAGGATCAAAAGGCTTGTGCTCATCATGCACGGAGTATGTCATGCCGCGCGCGGGCGGCGCATCCGGTATTCATTGCCGGCATGCCGGACGATTGACCGTCCGCTTTCGCGGACGACGGCGGTGAACTAGGATTAGAACCATGAGCCATGATCATCACGACCACTCTGACCTCTCCGAGACCGAGCTGCGCGTGCGCGCGCTGCAGACCATCCTCATGGAAAAAGGCTATGTCGAGCCGGCCGCGCTCGATCTCTTGATCGAGACGTACGAGAAGAAGATCGGCCCGCGCAACGGCGCCCGCGTCGTCGCCAAGGCATGGTGCGATCCCGAATACAAGAAATGGCTGCTCACCAACGCCAATGCCGCCATCGCCTCGGTCGGCTACGCGGGTCGCCAGGGCGAGCACATGATGGTGCTGGAGAACACACCGAAACGCCATAACATGGTCGTGTGCACGCTGTGCTCCTGCTATCCGTGGCCCGTGCTCGGCCTGCCGCCGGTCTGGTACAAGTCCGCGCCCTATCGCTCGCGCGCGGTCGCCGATCCGCGCGGCGTATTGCGCGAGTTTGGCGTCGAATTGCCAAAGGACATGGAAATTCGCGTCTGGGATTCAACCTCGGAGATCCGCTATCTCGTCTTGCCGATGCGGCCGACCGGCACCGATGGTTGGAGCGAGGAACACCTTGCCGACCTCGTCACACGCGATTCCATGATCGGCACCGGCTTGCCGAAGCGGCCGGATGAGATCGCGAAATGAACGGCGCGCAGGATCTTGGCGGCATGCATGGCTTCGGGTCGGTAAAGCCCGAGCCGAACGAGCCGCCGTTCCACGCCGAATGGGAGCGGCACGCCTTCGCGCTCACTCTGGCGATGGGGATTCCCGGCGGCTGGAACATCGATATGTCGCGCTTCGCCCGCGAGAGCTTGCCGCCCGCGGATTACCTCGCAAAGAGTTATTATGAAATCTGGCTCGCCGGCCTGGAAAAATTGATGGCCGAGCGCGGTCTTGTTATGCCTGATGAAGTGGAGGCGGGAAAGCCATTGCATCCGGCGAAGCCAGTGACGCGGACGCTTAAGCCCGGCGATGTCGCCCAGGTACTCTATCGCGGCGCGCCGACCGGGCGTGAATCCGCGACACCCGCCCGTTTTAAGCTTGGCGAGCGCGTGCGCGCGAAGAATATGCATCCGCGAACGCATACGCGCTTGCCGCGTTACGTGCGTGGCCATGTCGGCGTTATCGACAGTCTACACGGTTGCCATGTCTTCCCAGATAGCCACGCCCTCGGAAAAGGTGAAAACCCGCAATGGCTTTATACGGTCGCCTTTGATGGCCGCGAATTGTGGGGAGCGGACGGCGATCCGGCGGTCAAGGTTTCCGTGGACGCTTGGGAGCCGTATCTGGAGCCGATATAATTGTCATTCCGGAGCGTCGCCAACGGGTCCGCGCAAAGCGCGGCCCGATGACAGGCTGCGACGGGGCACCCAGTATCCACTATCTTTCGAATGAAGCCACTACCGTTCGGGTTTACTGGATCGCCCGCTTTCACGGGCGATGACAACTCAGTGTGTGCCAGCAGCCAAACTCATTTCCAGCACGCGCGCGACATGCAGCGCGTCACGGTCGGCGCCGTCATGGATCTGGTGCCGGCACGAGGTGCCGTCGGCCACGATGAGCGCGTCGTCGGGCGCCTTGCGCACCGCCGGCAGCAGCGACAGTTCGCCCATCTTGAGCGAGACGTCGATGGTATCAGCGGCATAACCGAACGCGCCGGCCATGCCGCAACAGCTCGATTCCACCGTCTCGACGCTCAATTCGGGGATCGTCTTCAGCACGCTCTCGACCGCGCCCATGGCGTCGAACGCCTTCTGGTGACAATGGCCGTGCAACAGCGCCGTTTTCGGCAAAGGCCCAAGCGACAGGCTGAGCCGGCCTTCGTTCCGTTCGCGGGCGAGGAATTCCTCCAGCAGCAGCGCCTGCCCCGCCAGCGCCTCGGCGCTCTTGGATTTAAGCAAAGCCGGCAATTCATCGCGGAAGGTGAACAGGCAGCTTGGCTCCAGGCCGACGACCGGCACGCCGCGCGCGGTCAAGGGCGCAAGCGCATCGAGCGTGCGCCGCATTTCGTGCCGCGCCCGCTCGATCATGCCGACCGCGAGGAAAGTGCGGCCGCAGCACAGCGGGCGCGTATCGCCGTCCTTCGGCATGGCGGCGTGCACGCGATAGCCGCCGGCGGTGAGCACGCTCATGGCGGCATCGAGATTTTCACGCTCGAAATAGCGGTTGAAGGTATCGGCGAACAGCACGACCTCGCGCATCGGAGCATCCGCGCCGTAACCCCAATCGGAACGGTCGCGGTAAATGTCCTTGCGCCAGACCGGCAGGCCGCGCCGCGTCGAGAAGCCCGCGAAGGTTTCCGATGCCCGGCGCAGAACCGGACTGCGGTTGCGCAGATTGAACAGATAGGGCCAGCGCGCAGCCACGGCCGCATAATGCGGCATGAAGCCGACCAGCCGGTCATGCAGCGAGAAGCCGCGCTTGGCGGCGCGCGCGGCCAGCACTTCGATCTTCATGCGCGCCATGTCGACGCCGGTCGGACATTCGCGCCGGCAGGCCTTGCAGGAAACGCAAAGCTTGAGCGTGTCGGCCATCGCATTGGCGG
>JACQTM010000168.1 GCA_016210825.1 Hyphomicrobiales bacterium | reverse complement strand
TTGCCGCCGAACTTCTTGAACGCCACGGCGTTGCGCTTGCGGTATTCGTCGTAGGCCGCTTGGTCCTTGATATTCAAATTCGCAATCCAATAACCCTTGGCCATTTCGTTTCCTCACATCTTACGCGATTTTTCGATTTCGGCGACGATCGCTTCAGCTGCGCCTTTCGGATCCGCCGCGTCAAGGATCGGCCGCCCGACGACAAGGTAATCGGCGCCGGCGGCAATGGCCGCTGTCGGCGTCATGATTCGCTTCTGGTCGCCGCGCGCGAAACCCGCCGGCCGAACGCCCGGCGTCACCAGCAGCATATCCAACCCGACGACCGGGCGAAGCGAGGCGGCCTCTTCCCCCGAACAGACGATACCGTCGACCCCGATGTCGCGCGCCTGGAGGCCGCGTTTGCGCACGAGCTCGCTCACGCCGCTCGCGTAGCCCGCGGTGGCGAGATCGGCGTCGTCATAGGATGTGAGTACGGTCACCGCCAAAATTTTCAACGGCGATCCGGCGCGCGCCGCAACCGCCGCCTGCATGGTCTGCGGATAGGCGTGCACGGTGAGAAAGGTTGCGCCAAGCCGCGCCACGCTCTCGACGCTCTTGGCGACGGTATTACCAATGTCGTGCAGCTTTAGATCGAGGAAGACCTGCTTACCCGCGCGCAGGAGCGTCTCGGCAAACTCAAGGCCGCCCGCGAATACGAGCTGATAGCCGATCTTGTAGAACGACACGGCGCCGGCGAGCCGCCCGACCATGGCCTCTGCCGCAGCGATCGATGGAACATCGAGGGCGACGATCAGCCTTGCGCGCGCATCCGGGCTCAAGCCGCTCTCCTCACGCGATCTGCCGCGTCAACTCGACCAGCCGGCGCAACGTCGCGCGCAAGCGCTTGGCCACCGGCTCGTCCTTGAGATTGTCCATTTCGTCGAAGGCATCCGCCGCGCGCGCCACTGCCACCTGCTCTGGAATCACCAGCGCGCCGCAGCCAAGCTCGAGCGTTTGGCGCAGCGCGATCAGCGATCGCATCCCGCCGTGCATCCCGTTCGAGGCCGCGCCGAGGGCGAAGAAGCGATTCTTGTAGGCGGAAAGCGCCGGCTCGCGGCCCTCGCGCACACGCGAAACCCAGTCGAGAGCATTTTTGAGCAGTGGCGTGATCGAGGCGTTGTATTCAGGGCTGGCGATGAAAACGCCATGATGGATGGAAATCATGCGCTTGAGCTTGAGCGCATTTTCGGGCGCGCCGGAGCGTGTTTCGAGATCGCCGTCGTAAATCGGCAGCGGATAATCCACGAGCGAGATGCGGTTCACATCGGCGCCGATCACCGCCAATTCCTTGGCCGCAAGCGCAGCAAGGCGCGCATTGAACGATCCAGTACGGATCGAGCCGGCGAAGACCAGGATTTTCGGGATCGGCATGGGCGGCTCCGCAACGTAACGCCACCCATATCACATCGGGCGGCAGTCAGCCCTTGCGGTAGACCCATACGCGCGCCGGCGGTAGATTCATCCAGATGCGCTCGGATGCTTTTGCCGCAACCCGGGTTAAGCCTTTCGGAATGGGCGGCGCCGTCATCGAATAGGTAAACTGGATGAAGGGCGCATGCGGCCGCATCAGTGCGAAGGCGTCGTTAATCAGGCGAAGGCGTGTGCGCAGCGGCTTCGTCAGCAACGGCAGGCCGGATACCACGGCCGCCGCGGGCTCGCGCAGCAATGTCTCAAGCAACCGCTTGACGCTGTAGGCGTCGCCCTGAATGACCGTCGCCTCTGGATAGCGTGCCCGTAGCAGACGGCAAAACATTGGATTGAATTCGACGAGGACGAGACGCGACGGTGCGACGCCGTGTGCGACGAGCGCCTCGGTAACCGGGCCGGTGCCAGGGCCAAGCTCGATGACCGGACCCGGTACGTCCAGTTCGACATAGCCCGCCATCGTACGTGCGAGCACGCGGCTCGACGGCATGACCGCGCCGGTCGCCAGCGGCTTTTCCAGCCACGAACGGATAAAGCGCACGTCGTCGTCAAGACGTAGCGCTTTTTTCGCGACACCAATGGAGGATTGCAATCGCATTCGCTTCACAGAAAAAAGGGCGACGAGCCCGTCACCTATAAAATCATCGGTATAGCCCCGCCGTCCAGGGGTCAAGCCTCGCTCATGACGCCGCGCGGGACCCGAGTCCATCGAGAATATCCTTAACCTTGGAAAAAAAGCTCGTGGATTCCGGCTGTGTGTCTTTCGACGACAGCTTCTCGAATTCGGTCAGCAAGTCTCGTTGCCGCTTGGTGAGATTTTGTGGTGTCTCGACCAGAACCTGAACGTACATGTCTCCGGTCTGTTTTGCACGTAAAACCGGCATGCCCTTCGATTGCAGGCGGAAGCGGCGTCCCGATTGGGTCCCTGCCGGAACCTTCACGCGCGTCTTTCCGCCGTCGACGGTCGGAACCTCGAATTCGCCGCCCAACGCCGCCGTCACCATGGAAACCGGCACGCGGCAATGCAGGTCCGCGCCGTCGCGCTGGAAGAAGACGTGGGCGACAAGGGACAGGAAAATATAGAGGTCGCCCGCCGGTCCGCCGCGCACGCCGGCCTCGCCCTCGCCGGCAAGTCGGATTCGCGTGCCGTCCTCAACGCCGGCCGGGATGTTGACCGACAAGGTGCGCTCGCGCGTTACCCGGCCCGATCCCGAGCACGAGGGACATGGATCCTCGATCACTTGCCCACGCCCATGACAGGCGGGGCAAGTGCGCTCCAGCGTAAAAAACCCCTGAGCGTGGCGCACGCGTCCCGCGCCGCCACAAGTTGGACAGGCCTTCGGTTTGGTTCCAGTTTTGGCGCCCGTCCCCGAACAGGCATCGCAGGTCACCGACGTTGGCAGGCGAACTTCGGCGGTCTTGCCCTCGAAGGCTTCCTCGAGCGTAATCTCCATGTTGTAGCGAAGGTCTGCGCCGCGTTCGCGCCCTGTGGCGCGGCTGCGCGCGCTACCCATGCCGAAAACGCCCTCGAAGATATCGGCGAAAGTAGACGCAAAATCGGCGCCGAAACCGTGCGCGCCGCCGCCCATGCCCTGCTCGAACGCGGCGTGTCCGAACCGGTCATAGGCCGCACGCTTATCGTCATCCTTCAGGACGTCATAAGCTTCGTTGATTTCCTTGAAGCGGTGCTCACAATCCTTGTCGCCGGGATTGCGGTCCGGATGATGCTGCATGGCGAGCTTGCGGAAGGCGCTCTTGAGCTCGCCTTCGCTTGCCGTACGCGAAACACCAAGCGTCTCGTAGTAACAGCGCTTCGACATGATTCCCGTCAGCTGGAAAAATTCGCGCCCAGTTCGGATAGACGGACCCCCGGGTACCGCCCGGGGGTTCTGGTGATGATGGCAGCAAGCGGCATGCGCGACTCGCGGCGAAAAAGTTTAAGCCGATTTCTTGTTCTTTTTATCGTCGTCGACCTCGGTGAATTCCGCGTCAACGACGTCTTCCTTCGGCGCGCCGGCATCGGAGCCGGTACCCGGACCCGCGCCGCCGCCCGCCTGCTCCTGGCTCTGCTTGTACATCGCCTCGCCGAGCTTCATGGCGGCTTGCGCCAGCGTATTGGTCTTGGCCGAGATCGCGGTCGCGTCGTCGCCCTTGAGCGCCTCTTTCAGGTCGGCAATCGCATTCTCGATGGCGCGCCGGTCGGCCTCGCCGACCTTCGAGCCATGTTCCGCCAACGCCTTCTCGGTCGAGTGCACCAGCGCCTCAGCGTGGTTCTTCGCTTCCACCTGTGCTTTCCGCTTCTTGTCTTCCTCGGCGTGGCTTTCGGCATCCTTGACCATCTTCTCGATGTCGGCTTCGGACAGGCCGCCGGAAGCCTGGATGCGAATCTGCTGCTCCTTGCCGGTGCCCTTGTCCTTGGCATTGACGTTGACTATGCCGTTCGCGTCGATGTCGAAGGTGACCTCGATCTGCGGCACGCCGCGCGGCGCTGGCGGGATGCCGACGAGATCGAACTGGCCGAGTATCTTGTTGTCGGACGCCATCTCGCGCTCGCCCTGGACGACCCGGATCGTCACCGCGTTCTGATTGTCGTCGGCGGTGGAGAAGACCTGGCTCTTCTTGGTCGGGATCGTGGTGTTGCGCTCAATGAGCTTTGTGAATACTCCTCCCAGGGTCTCGATGCCGAGCGAGAGCGGCGTGACATCCAAGAGCAGCACGTCCTTGACGTCGCCCTGCAGCACGCCGGCCTGGATCGCCGCGCCGACCGCGACCACCTCGTCGGGGTTGACGCCCTTGTGCGGCTCCTTGCCGAACAGCTCCTTGACCATCGCCTGGACCGCCGGCATGCGGGTCTGCCCGCCGACCAGCACCACCTCGTCGA
>JACQTM010000163.1 GCA_016210825.1 Hyphomicrobiales bacterium | reverse complement strand
TTCGTCGGCGACATCGTCGGCCGCTCCGGCCGCGCCATCGTCACCGAGCGCCTGCCCGACCTCATCGCGCTTTGGAAGCTCGATCTCGTCGTTATCAACGGCGAGAACGCCGCCGGCGGCTTCGGCATCACCGAGTTGATATTTCAGGAATTGATTGATGCCGGCGCCGAAGCCATCACGCTTGGCAATCACGCCTGGGACCAGCGCGAGGCGCTCGTCTTTATCGAGCGCGCGCCGAAACTAATCCGGCCGCTCAATTATCCGAAAGGCACGCCGGGCCGCGGTGCGGCGATGATTGAGGCCAAGAATGGCGCGCGCGTCCTCGTCATTAATGCCATGGGCCGCATCTTTATGGACCCGCTCGACGATCCCTTCGCCATGATCGAAAATGAACTCTCCACCTGCGCATTGAAATCGCGCGCCGACGTCATCATCATCGATTTCCATTGCGAGGCGACGAGCGAGAAGCAGTCGATGGCGCATTTCTGTGATGGCCGCGCGAGCCTTGTCGTCGGCACGCACACCCACGCTCCGACCGCCGACCATCAAATCCTTCCGGGTGGCACGGGCTTCATCTCCGACGTTGGCATGACCGGCGACTACAACTCGGTGATCGGCATGAACAAGGACGAGCCGATGGGACGTTTCCTGCGCCGCATCCCGAGCGCGAAATTCGAACCGGCTACCGGGCCTGCAACACTCTGTGCCGTCGCCGTAGAGACCGACGACGCAACCGGGCTTGCGCGCCTAATCAGCGCCGTGCGTCTCGGCGGACGGTTGGAGGAGGCGCGTCCAAAATTTTGGGAATGACTTAGTCCGATTTCACCAGTGTGGACCAATATCGGGATGTTTCCATGAGCAAGATAAGGTGCCGCACATTTTGGTTGCTGCCGTTGGCGTTCATCGTGCTGCTCGCCGATCAATCGCGAGTTCGCGCCGACGATCTCATCGAAGATCACGGTTTTCTTCGAGTCACGATCAATGGGCGTCCGGCTCGGCTCGAAAGCCTGACGGTCAAGCGCGCGAATGTCAGTGAGCGCCTGCCGATTGCGCTCATTACCCACGGCAAATCCGCGAATCCCGGGAAGATGCTGGACGATCACGCGACCGACTATGCCGGACCTGCGCGTGACCTCGCGCGCCGCGGCTGGCTAACCGTTGTCGTGATGCGGCGCGGATTTGGGCAATCGGATGGTCCCATATCGACACCAGTGTCATGTCAAACCACATCGTTGGTCGAACGGTTTACCGCCGATGCTGACGACCTGCAGGCGGCGCTCGAGTCCATATCGCAACGGTCCGACGCCGATCCGACCCGCATCATCGCCATCGGCGTCTCGGCCGGCGGCGCCGCGGTTGTGGCGCTTTCGGCTCGTAATCCTGCAAATCTCGCCGGCGTCATTAACGTCTCCGGCGGGCTGCGAATGCGGCAATGTCCGGAGGGAAACGAGCTCGTGGCCGCGATGCGGCATTTTGGAACGACGAGCCACGTTCCTAACCTTTGGCTCTATGCGAAGAACGACAGTTTCTTTCCGCCGGAGCTCGTCGAGCGGATGGATTCGGCTTTCCTCGACAGTGGCGGGAATGTCAAGCTCGTGATGTTCGAGTCCATCGGTGAGGATGGTCACTCGATGTTCCGCTCGTGGCAAGGCCGCACGAAATGGCTGTTCGAAATGGATGGCTTTTTGCGGTTTCGCAAACTTCCAACCTGGCAACAGCAGGACGTAAGCGCGTTGATGGCAAAATTCAAAGCCGCTGATCGCAGCCGCGCCTTCTTTGAGAGCTATATCGCCGCGCCGACCGAGAAGGCGCTCGCGCGGTCGTCATCAAGTCAATATTGGTTCAGGATCACCGGCCATAAGGCGATCGAAAGTGCCCGCGATGCGGCCGTGAAGGGTTGCCAGAAAGCCAAGCCCGCAGAGCAGTGCTCGATCGTTATGGAAAACGACAACTTGGTCGCCACGACACCCTGAACGCCATCGCCCGACCCTCTTCGGTCCGCGGGAGAGGGTTGTCGAACTTGGCCGCGCCATCCTATAACGCGCCCGCAAGCATCAGAGCGCGGTCAGGTCCATGGCTGGTCATTCCCAATTCAAAAACATTATGTACCGCAAGGGAAAGCAGGATGCCGCGCGCTCCAGGCTGTTCGGCAAGCTCGCCCGCGAAATCACCGTCGCCGCCAAGCTTGGCCTGCCGGATCCCGCAATGAATCCGCGTCTGCGCGCCGCCGTTCTCGCCGCCCGCGCGGAGAACATGCCGAAAGACAATATCGAACGCGCCATCAAGAAGAGCCAGGGCGGCGATGCCGAGGTCTATGAGGAAATCCGCTACGAGGGCTACGGTCCCGGGGGCATCGCCATCATCGTCGAGGCACTGACTGATAACCGTAACCGTACCGCCGGTGAGGTGCGGGCCACTTTTTCCAAGAATGGCGGCAATCTGGCGGAAACCGGCGCGGTATCATTCATGTTCGACCGCGTCGGCGTCGTTGAGTTCGACGCCAAGGCGGCGGGTGCCGACGCCATGCTCGAAGCCGCGATCGACGCCGGCGCCGATGACGTCGTCTCGAGCGAGAACGGCCATGAAATCTACACCGCCCAGGACTCGCTCGCCGAGGTGGCGAAGGCGCTGGAAGCGAAATTCGGCGAGCCGCGCAAAGCCGCGCTCGTCTGGAAACCGCAGAACACGCTATCGGTGGACGACGACCAGGGCGAGAAGCTTCTGCGCCTGATCGAGACGCTGGAGGAGCACGACGACGTCCAGAACGTCTATGCCAATTTCGAGGTCTCCGACGCGCTGGTCAGCAAGATGAGCGCTTAATCGCCACGCTTGGCACTTCGGGATCGGCTAGGCGAAATGGCGGCACGGAGCTATCAACGAGCCGAGATGAACTCGGCGATTCGCATCCTTGGCATCGATCCGGGCCTGCGCCGCACCGGCTGGGGCGTCGTGGAATCTCGCGGCAACCGGCTGATCTTCATCGCTTGCGGTTCGGTGGAAACCAGCGAGCGCGATAATCTCGCCTCGCGGCTGGTGGTTATTCACGATGGGCTCGCGCGGATCGTCACCGAGTTCAAGCCGCATGAAGCTGCGGTCGAGGCCACGTTCGTCAACAAGGATGCGACGGCGACCCTAAAACTCGGCCAGGCGCGCGGGATCGCGATGTTGATCCCGGCACGCGCCGGCGTGCCCGTCGCCGAATACGCGCCAAATCTCGTGAAGAAAACCATTGTCGGCGCCGGTCATGGCGACAAGGCGCAAGTGCGCATGATGATCGGCGTGCTGTTGCCAAAAGCCGATCCGCGCTCGGAGGACGCGACCGATGCTTTGGCAATCGCCGTCACCCACGCGCACCACCGCGCAAGTGCGGTTGCGCGGATAGCGGCGCAGCGCTAAGCCGGGCCGCAGTCGCTCACTCGCCTATTTCTTCTTGATGTTTGCGAGAAAATCGCCTGGCGGCTGCTTTTGCTTGACTGCCGCCGCGACAATCTGATCCCAGCCGTCATCGTTACCCTTGAAAGCCTCGTACCTGCCCTTGCCGTAGGCAAGGATCGCCGCGACTGCTTTGGTATTCTTCAGCGTCGAAGCGATGTTGAGCGCCTTGGCGACATACCAAAATCCCTTCGGGTCGAGCGGGGTCATTTCGAGCGACGCGACGCCGAGATAATAGGTCTCGAAGAAGTTGTCGGGATGCTGGCTGAAGGTTTTTAAATAATTATCGCGCGCGGTCTTGTAGTCCTTCGCCGCGAACGCGCCAAAGGCGACGGAATCGGTGAAGATGGTTGAGAGTTCCGCACGCAGGCGCTGGAATTGGTTGTCATCGATGCCGGTAGGTTTCAGCCAGGCCGGCAGGAGCGCGAGCCCCTTTTCACCGAGCTCGCGCACCCGGCGCCCCAGCAGCTCGGTGTCCTCTCCGCGATAAGCGCGATTGCGTTTTTGCACGGCGACCAATGCCATGACCCGGATATTGTCCGGGTCGAGCCCAAGCAGACGTTCGCCCGCCTCTTCGACCTTGGCATGATCGCCAGCCTCCCCATGGGCGGCGACGATTTGCTGCAGGGCGGAAATCTTTCCCTTGCTGTCTGGATATTTACCGATGAAGGCCTCGAAGGCGGCCGCACGCTGTTTTGGATCCTTGGTCTCGGCGGCCTTCTTGTAAGCGGCCTTTTCGGCAATTTCGCTTGCGCTTTCGGCCGCAGTCTTGGCCGGGGACGGCGTCCCGATCGCTGGGGCGGGCTTTGTATCTTTCTTCTGGTCTTGCCCCTGGGTGATTGAGCTCGATAACACGGCCGCAAGCAGCACGGCCGCGATGGCAGTGGCTTTTTTCATGACACGCTTCGTTTACTCTCTAGATGAGTCGATTCGCACCGCAAATATCGGCAAAAATCGTACGGGGCTGCCGGTAATTTGGGGCGAACCTCGGGTTTTTTGGGTGTGGGACAAGCCTAACATAAAGAGAGGCCTGTTCCGACGAATCCGATAAAAGCACAAGAAACTATTCGGCGCGGTGGCAAATGATCGGAAAGCTCAAGGGCTTCATCGATTCTTATGGCGAGGACTACGTCATCCTCGATGCCAGCGGCGTCGGCTATCTCGTGCATTGCGCATCGCGCACGTTGCAAGCACTTCCCCGCCCGGGCGAGGCGGTGACGTTGTCGATCGAAACACATGTGCGCGAGGATCAGATCCGCCTGTTTGGTTTTCTTACCGATGTTGAGCGCGAATGGTTCCGCCTGCTGCAGACCGTGCAGGGCGTTGGCGCCAAGGTCGCGCTCTCGGTGCTCGGCACACTGAAACCCGCCGAGCTTGCGAGCGCCATTGCCATGCGCGACAAGGCGGCAATCTCGCGCGCGCCGGGCGTGGGCCCTAAGGTTGCCGAACGCATCGTCACCGAACTGAAAGATAAAGCTCCGGCTTACACCTCGATCGATCCGGCGGTGATCCGCCTCTCCGGCGACGTCGAGGAACGGCGCGCACCGCAACCGGTGCTCGACGCAGTCTCCGCGCTCATCAATCTCGGCTACGGTCAGCCGCAGGCTTCTGCAGCCATCGCCGCCGCCTCGCGTAGCGCCGGTGAGAAAGCCGACGCGCCGCAACTGATCCGGTTGGGCTTGAAGGAGCTGGCAAGATGAATGGTGAGCGATGATCACTTGCCTCGTCACCGCCGCGCGCCGCAACACTCAACTCCCTCCCCCCTTGCGGGGGAGGGTTGGGGAGGGGGGTAAGCTGCAACGACGGCGTGTGCCGTTTACCCCCCTCCCGGCTCGCTTTCGCTCCATAGCCGATGCATTGCATCGGCGTACTGTAAGTGAAGAACGGCGGCCAAAGGCCGCCTGTACCTCCCCCGCAAGGGGGGAGGTAAAATATTTTGCAAGGCGGGTCGCATGATTTCGCCCCGCCTCGTCACCGCCGAGCGCCGCGATGACGATGTCGTCGAAGCGAGCTTGCGCCCGCAGCGATTAACCGAGTTCATCGGCCAGGAAAAAGCGCGCGCCAATCTCGACGTGTTCATCACGGCCGCACGCTCGCGCAAGGAAGCGCTCGATCATGTGCTGTTCGTAGGCCCGCCCGGGCTCGGCAAAACCACGCTGGCGCAGATCGTGGCGCGCGAGCTCGGCGTGAATTTCCGCGCTACCTCGGGTCCTGTGATCGCCAAGGCCGGCGACCTCGCGGCGCTACTGACCAATCTCGAAGACCGTGACGTTCTCTTC
>JACQTM010000011.1 GCA_016210825.1 Hyphomicrobiales bacterium | reverse complement strand
GGCGGAGGCGGAGCGTGCGCTGAAATCCAATCGCTGGCCGGGCAACGTGCGCGAATTGGAGAACACCATCCATCGCGCGGTGCTTCTTGCCTCCGGCAGCGAGATCGGCGTCGACGGATTGCTCACGCCCGATGGCGCGCGGCTCGATCAGACAGCATCGGCACCGTCCGCGGTCGCCCACGCGACGGCAGCCGCCGAGCAGGTCACGCGCGCACTCGTCGGCCGCACGGTGGCGGATGTCGAGCGTGATTTAATCCTGGAAACGCTCAAGCATTGCTTCGGCAACCGCACCCATGCGGCAAACATTCTCGGCATTTCGATCCGGACGCTGCGCAACAAGCTCAACGAATACTCGGCCGACGGCGTGCCGGTGCCGCCGCCAGGCGGCACCGACTTGCGCGGCGCGGCTTAAGCTGGATGAGGGGCCATGGTTGAAGACGTGCGCAAGGCGCGTCTGACGCGCGAGCTGGAGGAGCTTTTTTCCCGGCTACGACGCGGCGAACATGCCCGCGCCCGACAAGCGGGCGGCCTATGCGCTGGAGCACATCGCCTACCGCATGGGCAAGCTCGATCAGAAGATCAACGAAGTGATCATCGCGCTCGCGGCGTTGGCAGCGAAGGGCTGAAGCGGGTGAAGCCTGTTCTCACGACATGCTGCGCGGCGAACGCGCCCTCGCCGATCAGCGCTTGCACCAGCGACACGACAATCAGGAAGGCCGGATATTCCCACCCGCCGTTCGGGTAAGAGAACACGAAGCCGTTGGGTAGATGCACCATCAATGCGCCGAATAGGATCGGCAGCAATGCCAGCGCGACGGCGCGAACGCCTAAGCCCGCGATCAAGAGCACGCCGCCGATAAGTTCGGCCCCGACCACCGCATAGGCGCTCCAACCGGGGAAACCCTGCGCGGTAAAGAATTGAACAGTCACCGGCATGCCAAGCGTCGCCAGCTTCCAGGCGCCGTGCGCCACATACATTGTGCCGAGCGAAATCCGCAACACGAGCGCGGCAATGTCGTGCGATCGATTGATCATGATATTTCTCCAAGCATCTTTTTGGTTGAGGATCACACCGCGGATGACTTGCGGCCCACGCCGTTCTCCACGGGCAGTCCGGCGGCGATCCAATCGGCTTTACCTTCGCGATAGGCGCGCACCTTGCGATAGCCGAGTGCCGTCAACCGCTGCGCGGCGATATCGGAGTTCTTGCAGGTGGCGCTCGCGCAATAGACGATGATTTCGGCGTCCTTGTCGGGAACCAGCCGCAGCGCCAATGCATCCACATCGTCGTGCGGAATGTTGAGCGCGCCCGGCAGATGCGCCTCGTGGAAGTATTTTGCCGGCAATGCCTCGATCAGCACGATGGGGCGTTGGCGTTCGAGCGTCGCGCGAATTTCGTCGCGGGTGATGGTGTTGGTCATGATTGGGCTCCTGACTGCGTGCGGCCTATGTCCGCCGCCATGTGCCGGAGACCTAGTCTTTGCGATAATGCAATGCTATAAGCATTTCCGCCATGCAAACTTGCAATATTGCAAACCGCATGTTCGCCTGGGACGACCTTCGCTACGTACTCGCCGTCGCGCGGACGGGAAACCTGAACGCCGCTGCGCGCACGCTCGGCGTCAACCACTCGACCATGTTCCGCCGTCTCAATGCGATTGAAGGCGAGCTCGGCTCGAAGCTGTTCGAACGGCTGCCCGACGGCTATGTGCCGACCGACAGCGGCGAGCGCTTGATCGAGACCGCCGAGCGCATCGAGACCGAAACATTGGCGCTCGACCGCGAGCTGACCGGCCGCGATACGAGGTTGAGCGGCGAACTGCGCGTCACCGCCTCGGAGACGCTGGCGTTCCGCGCGTTGACCGCAGAGATTGCCCGCTTCCGGCAGATGCACCCCGGCATTCTGGTGGCACTAAATGTCGACAATCGCGTGCTCGACCTGTCACGCCGCGAAGCGGACGTGGCGCTGCGTGCAACACGCCCGCGCGAGGGCGACTTGTTCGGCCGCAGGCTCACCGATATCCGTTGGGGCCTCTACGCCGCGCCTTCCTATCTGGCGTCGCACCCTGCACCGAAAAAATTATCCGATCTCGAACATCATGCTTTCATTGGTTGGACCGAGAATGCGCAATCGACCAAGGCGGGTACCTGGCTCGCAAGGCATGTTCCGCCGACGTCAATTGCGTTTCGTGGAAGCGGCTTTCTCAACCACCATGTCGCGGCGAAGGCCGGGCTCGGTATCGCTGTGCTGCCACGCTACCTCGGCGATCCGGACCGCGAGCTGACGCGGCTTCGTCTCGAGCCGGAAAATCTGACGACCGAGCTGTGGTTGATCACCCATCGCTCGCTCAAGGACACCGCGCGGGTGCGCACCTTCATGGAGGCGGTCGGCGACGGCTTGCGGCGCAAATTAGCGGCGCTCGAACTGTAGGGCGAAGCGATCAGGTTTCGCGGCTGCCGCGGAATTTTCCATAAACGCGGCGTTCCGGGCCGAACAGCACGACATCGTAGACTTCCGGCGCACCGCCCATGCCCGGCGAGCCTGCCGGCATGCCTGGCACCGCGAGGCCTTTCGCCTTAGGCCGCTCGGCGAGGAGTTTGTCGATGGCGCGTGCCGGGACGTGACCCTCGATGATGTAGCCGTCAAGCTCGGCGGTGTGACAGGCAGCAAGATCGTCAGGCACGCCAAATTTCGTCTTGATCGCGGTGATGTCGTTCGTCTCAATCACCTTAGCCGGGAAGCCGGCCGCTTCGAGATGCTTCACCCATCCCGTGCAGCAATCGCAATTTGGATCCTTATACACCGTGACGAGCGGGCGGTTCGCTGCAATCGCGGCGGCCGGGATGATGATTGCCGCTCCGAGGCCAATGAGCGTGGTACGCCGGGTGACGGGGGAATGGAGCATGGCGCTTCTCCTGTTGCGATTGCCGGAGTAAATCATAACTGATCGATAAAATTCACCTGTCATCGCTGTCGAACGTAATTCATATAGGCGCGACGTGACGCGGGCGCCAGAATATGCGAAATCTCCGGCCGAGAAGCGCCGCAGCGCCTTGACCCCGGATCATTCCCTTCGCATGGACGCAATTGCCGCCCGCAGGCAGCTTTCCGCAGTAATCGCGCGTGTCGCCGCAGGCGATCGCGCCG
>JACQTM010000166.1 GCA_016210825.1 Hyphomicrobiales bacterium | reverse complement strand
CCGATCCTGTTCGGGAGCATCGTGATCGTTTTGGGCGAGTTGGTCATTTGGTCGTATTACTGGCGCACGCCGCTCCTGCTCGTACTGATCATCGTCAGTGTCGTGGCGTTGTTTCGGGCCGATCGTTTCCACGACGTGCAATTCGTCGGCGGGCCCAATTCCAAGGGAATCGCGACCGGCGCAGCGGCCCAGATCGGCTTCGAGGAGGCGGTGGCGCGCTGGAAAGTGGTCAATTGCAAGCCAGACTGCCCGCGCCCCATCCTGATCGCCGGTGCAGGCGGTGCGAGCCGCGCGGCGTATCTGACCGCGACGGTGGTCGGCGCGCTGTTCGATCGCGGGCCGGACATCCGCAATCGCGTCTTTGCGATGTCCACGGTGTCGGGCAGCTCGGTTGGCGCCGTCGTCATGCGTGCCGCGCTCGCTGATGCGGCGGAATCCGAAAACCCAAATCGGCCGCCTTGCAAATCCGACACCGATCAACTGGCGTGGTTTGGCGACCTCAAGGACGGAACGCGTTTTCGCACCAAGCCGGATGTCACGACATCCTGGCTCGATTGCTTCCAGAAGCTGCTGGCGGGCGATTTTTTGTCGCCGGTGATTGTCGGTCTCGCTTACCGTGACAATTTCCCCATTCAAAATCCCGTCAACCACCAGCCCTTGTGGCCCGATCGCGCCGTGCTGCTGGAGGAGAGTTTCGAGCGCCGCTACAGCAGTGTAACCACGCGGCAGGCCAAACGCTGCGCGGATGCCGGCAAGGATGACGACGACAAAGGACTGTGCCGCCGCTTCGGATTTCATCCGCACCCGCGCGACGTCAAGAACGCGTGGCTTCCATTGCTGTTCATCAACGGCACATCGGTAGCCACCGGCCGGCGCATCATCGCGGCCGACGTGCCGATCGGTAAATCATACAAAGACAAACAGCTGCTGCTGCCATTCGCTTACGACGTCAATGAAATCCGTAATTGGCGGCCAAAGCGTAACGCGAACGATAAGCCGCATGACGACAAGATTGAGTTTTGTCGGATGCCGGCTGTGACACAAGGCAGCGATGCTGCGCCGTCCGCCGACGTGCCCGGCAAGACCATCGACAATTGTTTCCGGCTGTCGACCGCCTCGACATTGAGCGCGCGTTTCCCCGTGATATCGCCGCAGGGTAACTTGCGCGATCGCTCCGCGGACGTGCGCGACAAGGTCGTCGACGGCGGCTATTTTGAAAACGACGCCATGGCAACCCTCGCTGACGTCGCGTGGGCGCTGAAAGCAACTTATGGGCTGCATCCGGTCGCGATCCGTATCGTCAACGACCCCGTCCCGAGGGAAGGGAAAGAAGACTCGCTCGGCGGCGGCAGGCCATCGCTCGCCAACGAGGACGAGCGCGCGTTTTTCGACGATGTTCTTTCGATCGTGCGAACGCTGACGGCGACGCGGTCCGGTCATGAAGACGGCCACAGGGCATATTTGGAGGGAGCCCTCACGGTCGGGCCGGACAAGGAGGAGCCGGCTGTTGCCGATGGCAAAAAGAAATTCACCGGCGCGCACGGCGAGGATCGCCTTTATGAGGTGCATGTATATGAGTTGAAGGCTGCTAGCGAGCCGGCGCCGGAGGGCACCCCGGTGGCGAAACAGCGTCAGGTCGCGCAGAAGCCAGTCCAGCAATTCCGCCTGTGCCGCCGCAATATCGACCAAGCCAAGATCGGAAAGACGGCCTACATGGAGACTGTTTCAATGAGCTGGTGGATGTCGCATCCGGTTCAGGCCTATCTTGATGCGCAGCTTTGCGTGGAAGCCAATTGGAACCGACTGGAATGCGAACTACAGGAGGGCCGTATCGCGCCCGGGGGAACGTGCCGCTGATAAGGCCGGTATCGTTGCGGCCGTGCATCGCCCTCGTCGCCCTTCTCAATCTGAATGCATGTACGGGCATGCCGCTCGCGTGCGTGCCCCCGCAGCAGCCGATGGTGAGCGCCGAGATGCTGTTCGGCCGTAACATCGGCAATCGCCTGGGCGTGAGCGAGGCCGAGTGGGCACATTTCGTTACCGCCGAAATCACCCCGCGCTTTCCCGATGGGCTGACCGTAATCGACGCCAAGGGGCAATGGCGCGACACCGCGCGCGGCAACGTCGTGCGCGAGCCAAGCAAGGTGGTGCTGATCACATTCCGCGACGAGGCGAGTAAACGCGATGCGCTATTGGCTATCGCCGAGGCCTACAAAACACGCTTCAAGCAGCAGGGTGTTGCGGTGATCACACGGCCCACCTGCGTATCTTTTTAGAACACACGCCGATTTATTGAGCCATTCGCGCTGCGCCGCCGCATCGACGGCGTATCGGTTGCCACAGGCGTTAACGGCCGATGCTCCGGCGGGCGAATGCGCACGGCAAATGCCCAGCATTGGCCACAGTCCGGTCACGCTCGCTCCACGGATTGGATGATAAATGTCACGGTCAACGGAAATCTCAGGGGCTCAGGCGAAAAAATAGAAGAAACCATCCTTCCACGAAGATGACGAAGCGGTGCGACGGCAGTGCGTTGTGTGTGTGTGTCGCGTAATTGCTGCCGGTCGTAGAGGGGAACGTCATGGTTCGTCGCCATCGAAGGCGGGCGGGATTGGCCCGTGCCATTTACGCGGCAACACTGAGCTTCATCGCAGCCTCATGCCTGTTCGTCGCGGCCGCATCCGCCGCCGAGCAGAAGAAATGGGTCAAGGGCGCGACGCAAACGCGCCTGAGCGAAGCGATCAATCAGAACACGATCACGATCGTGTCCGGCAATCTCAACGCCACGTACCTCTCCATCGCCTATGATCTTTCCGCCGTGCTCGACGACGGCGAAAACCTGCGCATCCTGCCGCTTGTTGGCAAGGGCGGGGGGCAGAACATTCGCGACGTCCGCTTCATGAAGGGCGTCGATCTTGGGATCACGCAGTCTAATCTGCTCGGTCATTTCAAGCGCACCAACGAGCTCGGCTGGATCGACGACAAGATCGTCTACATCGCTAAGCTCTTCAATGAGGAGATGCACCTCGTCGTGCGCGCCGAGGCTGGCATCACGGCGATCGAGCAACTAGCCGGCAAGACGGTGAATTTCAGCGACATCGGCAGCGGCACGCAGCTCACCACCCGCGACATCTTCGAGCGCCTCGGCATTAAAGTGACCGAGGTGAATATGGGTCAGGCTGACGCCATCGAAAAATTGAAAACCGGCGAAATCGCCGCCACCGTGCTGATCGCGGGTAAACCTACCGCATCGATGACGAAGTTGCGCGCGGCGGACGGTTTTCGTTTCCTGCCCGTGCCGTTCGCCAAGAAATTGCAGGACGATTATCTGCCGGCGGCGCTGAGCGACGACGATTACCCCGGCATGGTCGAACCGGGCCGGCGCATCGATACGATTGCCGTTGGGGCCGTGCTGATCGCCTATAACTGGTGGAGCGGCAGCGAGGGCTACCGCGTCATCGATAAATTCGTCCAGGCTTTCTTTTCCAAGCTTCCTGAATTCCAGAAGCCGCCGCGCCATCCGAAATGGCGCGAAGCCAATATCGCGGCGACCTTGACGGGCTGGACGCGCTTTGCCGCCGCCCAGGAATGGCTCGACAAGAACCGCGGCAAGCCGGAACTGGCGACACTCGAGCAATTCGAGCAGTTCCTCATCGCCCGCCGCTTCGCGATTCCCGATGAGACGCCGGGGCCGGAGGCGCGGGAGAAACTGTTCCAGGAATT
>JACQTM010000158.1 GCA_016210825.1 Hyphomicrobiales bacterium | reverse complement strand
GACCGGTGCGGTGCGGCGCATGCAGCCCGCGACGGCAAGCCCAGCTAAAAGCATTACGAAAAGGCGGCAAGTAAAGCGGCTTGGCCGCATCGCACGAATCCGGGCTCGAAAAAGTTAAGCCCGATTAACGCCGCGTATGGTTAAGAATTCCTAATCGCGCGACCGATTGCGATTTCCTCACTTCGGTGTGCGCGATTAACGGCCTCGAAACCATGATCGTTAATGATCGCGCCACGTCGGTTGGCAGTTGGTGGTTGAGGAGTAGCTTATGCAAGTGGGCGTTCATGGCGGTGGGTTTGTTCCAGCCAACGGCGACGTTAGTCTTGCCAGTCTCGGCCGCGGGTTATGGCGCAGGAAGCGGTTGATCTTCGGATCGGCCATCGTCGTTGCGGTCCTCAGTTTCATCGTCGTCAATCTGATCACGCCGAAATATCGATCGGAAGCGCGCCTGTTGATCGAGGGGCGCGAGAACGTCTTCCTGCGCCCGGAAGCCGAGAAGAATGTCGAGCGCCAGGTTGTCGATCTCGAAGCGGTCGCGAGCCAAGTGCAAATCCTGACCTCGCGCGATCTCGCCAGCAAGGTCATCAAGGACTTAAAGCTCACCGAACAGGCGGAATTCGATCCGGTCTTGCGCGGCGTATCGATTCCGACGGTTGTGCTCGCGATGCTTGGCTTTGCCAAGGACCCGCTCAGCATGACGCCCGAGGAGCGGGTGCTGCAGGCATATTTCGATCGCCTTACGGTACTGCCGATCGATAAGACTCGCGTGATCACCGTGGAGTTTACATCTTCGGATCCGAAGCTTGCCGCACGCGTGACCAACGCGATCGTGGACGCATATTTCAAGTTCCAGACCGATGCGAAACAAGAACAAACCCGTGGTGCCGGGCAATGGCTCGCCGTTGAAATCGAAAAGCTGCGCGCCAAGGTGACCGAGGCCGAATCTAACGTCGAGAATTTCCGCGCCAAGTCCGATCTCTATGGCGGCGCCAATACGGGCGGCCTGGTCGGCCAGCAGCTCGTTGACCTCAACAATCAGCTCGCCTTGGCGCGCTCGCAGAAGGCGGATCTCGACGCCAAATCGCGCTTGATCCGCGATATGCTCAAATCCGGCCGTCCCGTCGAATCCTCGGACATCAGCAATTCCGAACTGTTGCGGCGCCTCGTCGAGCAGCGCGTGACGTTGCGCGCGCAACTGGCCGAGCAATCATCGACACTGCTTGACGCCCACCCGCGCATCAAGGAACTCAAAGCGCAGATCAACGCCCTCGACACCCAGCTCCATAGCGAGTTGGAAAAGCTTGTCCGCAGCATTGAGAACGATGCGCGGATTGCAGGCGCCCGCATCGAAACGACAAGTGTCAGCATTGGGCGGCTGAAAAAGCAAATCGCTGGCTCGAGCGGGCAAGAAATTGAGCTCCGCGGGCTCGAGCGCGAAGCCAAGGCGCAGCGTGATCTGCTCGAATCCTATCTCGCCAAGTATCGCGAGGCGACAGCGCGCGATAGCCTCGATGCGACGCCCGCCGAGGCGCGTATCATCTCACGCGCAACCATATCAAACGTGCCGTATTTCCCGAAAAAAATGCCGATCGTCTCACTTGCGACTCTTGGAACGATCTTTCTCATGGGCGCGTTCATCGCAACTGGAATATTCCTCGGAGGTGGTGAAACCTCTTCGGCGCCCGTCCCACGATCCGCAAGAAGCATAAGGGCGCGATCTCTGTTCGATGCGTTACGTGGGCGTAAGCGCACACCGACGGCAACGGCACCAATGCCCGCCGCCGCAACTGCGGCGACAATGCCGATCGAGGAATTGGCACAGGCGCTCCGACGACTCGGCGAAGCCGGGCGGCGGATTACCGTGATCGGGTCGGCGCGCAACGCCGGAACCACCTACACGGCAATTGGTCTTTCGCGGGAGCTGGCGAAGGGTGCGGGTGTTGTGCTGGTCGATCTCGCGCTTGGGGCCCCCAATCTCGCCATCATTTCCACCGATCCGAATGCGCCGGGTATCTGCGACCTGCTGCGCGGCACCGCGTCATATGGCGATATCATTACCCGCGATCGCTTTTCGCCCGTGCACCTCATCGCCACAGGTCGCGTCGGGGCGGAGGGGCAAGTGCTACTCGGTTCGCCGCGCCTTGCAATAACGCTTGAGGCGCTTACGCGGACCTACGATCACGTAGTGATCGACG
Source organism: Hyphomicrobiales bacterium (assembly GCA_016210825.1). Lineage (GTDB taxonomy): Bacteria > Pseudomonadota > Alphaproteobacteria > Rhizobiales > Xanthobacteraceae > JACQTM01. The sequence goes on along the minus strand of JACQTM010000158.1, from coordinate 3,299 downwards.
CTGGCGCAGTGCCCGAGGTTGCGGTTGAGTCCTTCGCGCGGCTCGCGCCGCGGGCCGTGCTCGTGGCGACCAATCTCGCCGATCCGTCCACTGACGTCGCGCGTCAGCGCCTGATCGCGGCGGGCTTTAACGACGTTACCGTCTTTCTCGGCAAGCCGCGCGGACCGAACATGGTACCGGCGGCTGCGTGATCGCATTTTGGATTAACATACAGAAAGTCTTCACGCGCTATGCCGTGCAAAACGTCGTCGTAAGGTCTGCACGGCGCCCCATAATATCGGGCTGCGTTTGACCGCGGCCTTGGCGGCATGGGCTGGACGCATTGCCGCGGCCACGACACGGCCACGTGACGTCAGGGGCAGAATGCTGTCGAATAGCGGTTCGATCTCCTTACAGAAGAACGTCTTGTAGCGCGCTTCACCGGCGCCCACATCGAAGCTTTCAAAGCCGCGCTCGGCGCAATCGGCAACCATATGCTGGAGTAGAATTAAGCCTGGGCTCCAACGCGCATGTTCGCTCAGGGTGTAGGAGTTGAACATCGATGTGAAGCGCCGGCCGTCATGAATTCCGGAATAAAGCGCGAGCATCTCGTCGCCGCCTTCAAGTACGTAGAGTTCGATCAGCGGCTTACCGCTTGTAAGACCAAGGTGGCAGCCTGCGCGCAAGAACGCTTCAATGCCGGGTTCGGCAAAGACGTTTCGGAGACCTTGGGCCGCTAGTCGAGCGGCTTTCTGTGCGAAGAACGCATCGAGATAACGCGTGACGCCTGTCGCGTCGGTTACGCGGAAATGACGATAACCCGCAAGCACGTTGAGCTTACGTTCTTTGTTGCGCAGTCGCCCACGCATGCCAGCACTAATCTGCCGTTTGACAATCTCTTCTCCCGGCGCACCAAGCGTGAGACGGAAATTATCTTCGCTCGCGTGCTGGTGCGGCAAGAGCACGAACGGATTTTTGCATCCGTCCCAGTTATAGGGCTGATTGAATAACGTCAGGACATCAACCCCCGAACCGAGGCCTTTGAGCATTCGCTGCATCTCGCCAGCCGTAACTGACGCAACGTAGTCGCGCCGCCATATACCGAAATTAATTGTGGAATGCTTACCGCCCAAGAACTGCGCGACCGTAATCGGGCCAGACTGATGCCTGCAGAGCGGCAGGAGAAACAAGGTTCGGCCTTCGGTGTCGAAGCCGGCGACGATGAATGGTTTGATACCGGCCGGTGTACCCACATGCTGCTGCCAGAGCGCCGCCAGATCGAAATTTTGATAGGGGGTGCTGAGCGCGCCTTCGAGCGTCAGGCGGCGCCAAATTGGCTCGGCGGCGGCGAGATCATCGAAAACCTCGACAAGCGCGAGGCGGCTGCCAGGGCCCGCGGCCGTGCTTCTGCCGATTTCATTGCGGAAAGTGACGTTCATAGGATCCCAAGCGTCCATTCGGGCTATTCGGGCTCAAAGTGGCAAAGAAATCTCAACAAAGGGTTGGCATGATTGGGTCAATTCCATTGGGGGGCACGCGGTGGGTTTAAAGAAAACCATCATCCGGGCGGGTATGGAGTCGCTGTTCTTCAGCGGCGCATATCTCGCCATGCGGCCTTTTGTCGGCGGCGTTGGTGTCATTTTGACGCTTCATCACGTCCGCCCGCCTCGCTCCGGCGCCTTCCAACCCAACCGCCTGCTTGAAGTGACGCCCAGGTTCTTCAAGAAGCTGATCCGCTATCTGCGCAAGTCGGGGGCTGATCTCGTCTCTCTCAATGAAGTACATCGCCGCCTGACTGAGCAGGACTTTAAACGACGCTTTGTGGCGCTCACATTCGACGACGCCTATCGTGATCTTGCCCGTTTCGCCTATCCGGTAATGAAGGAACACGGAGTTCCCTTCACGCTCTTCATTCCGACAAGTTTTCCCGATCATCTGGGCGAGTTGTGGTGGCTCGGCCTTGAAGCAGTAATTGCGCACAACAAGCGCATTGGCCTCGTGATCCGCGGAGAGGACCGGCGCTTCGATTGCGCCACTGTTACGGAAAAGCGCGAAGTCTTCGATGCGATTTATTGGTGGCTCCGTAGCCTCAAGACTGAAGAGGAAATGCGCCGCGTTGTTCGCGATCTATGTGCGCGTTATCATGTTGACCTTAAAGCATTCTGCTCGGACTTATGTATGACCTGGGAAGAGATTGCCAAAATTACCGCGGATCCCATTGTTACGGTCGGTGCGCACACGGTGCATCATGGCATTCTCAAGCGCGCATCCGACGCCGTAGTGCGTTCAGAGATGAAAATGAGCCGTTCGGTCATCGAAGCCGCGCTCGGGGTACGCCCGCTGCATTTCGCTTATCCCGTAGGCGATGTAACTTCGGCGGGACCGCGAGAATTCAACATCGCAGCCGAGCTCGGCTTCAATACCGCGGTGACCACGCGACCGGGTGTGCTGTTTCCAGGTCACCGCGAGCACCTCACAGCCTTGCCCCGCATTTCGGTGAACGGCGAATACCAGCAAATGCGGTTCATGCGCGTGCTGATATCGGGCGCGGCGACCGCCGTGTGGAACGGTTTCCGGCGAGTGATGGCGGCCTGATTAGCGTGCCGGCGCGTCAGGCCGCGACATCCATCGGACCAGCGGCATCGCCGGCAACACCCAGCCCAAGCCAGCAACGACGTAGTAGAGCGCCGCTATCCAGCCGGTTGTAGACACAAGCACCGATTGCGCCAGCGCCATCGCCAGCAGACTCCAAACCACGACCAGTGCAAAAAGAGCAAACGTGCCGATCAATTTGCGAGTCCGGATAAGCATTGATATGGCCATGCGATTGCTGGAACGAGACGACGGAAATATGTTCGCGCGATCATGAGCAAGCAAGGCAATATCAATCCAACGCGACACCAACCGCATCTTAAATGCATGCACGAACTCGTGACGGGGTTGTAGCGGTATTCGTTGCATTACATGCGGCCTTAGCTGGGATTTCACAAGCCGCACATGCAATAGATATTATGCTGACAAAACAATAGCTTAAAAGCCTATAAGGGCTGACGCGGGAGTAACCGAATATCAACGCGACACTTGTACGTTGCACCACTTGAGGACATCGGTGTGATTAAACACGTACGGACGTGGCGGCCCATCGTGAAAGCCGCCTCACAACCGGCGACGATTCTGGGCGCTGCGATGATCGTATCGCTCTGGGCGGGAACGCATGTCCTGTTGACTCGAGAATGGGAAACGGCACGCCGGGGAGCCGAACTCGAGACAAGCAACCTTGCTCGTGCATTCGAGGAGCATATTGTCGGGACCCTGACGGG
>JACQTM010000159.1 GCA_016210825.1 Hyphomicrobiales bacterium | reverse complement strand
TGCAAAACGCGGGGCCGGTCATGTGGACGAGAGTGGCGTGATCGCCACCTTCGAAGTAGATGTCGGATTGCTCGGCGATGCTGTCATCGACAACGGTTTCAATTCCATAGGCTTCGCCGACCGGCGGTACGGCGCCGAGATCGCAATCCGGGAACAGCCATGCAATCTCCTCCTCCGTAGCTAAGGCAAAATTCTGATTGAGCCAATTTCGAAGCGCCTTCCACTCCAGGTGATGCGAAGCCGGCAGCACAGCGAGAAGGTAGCCTTGCTCGTTCTTCAGCACGACGGCTTTTGCCAGCTTATCGGCCGGGATGTGAGAGGCTTCAGCCGTGCGCAGCGACGACGTTGTTGGTGCATGCTGCAGCACGTGGTATGCAATACCGAGACCGTCGAGATATTGGTGAAGTGTTAAAGCGGTAGTCATAATATGTCCTCCCTCAAGAATGCGAAGCATTCGCGTGGTCGGATCCAATTTTATTAATTAAGGCAAACACCCGAAAATTTGCATTGCGGCAGATCAAAAGCCACGAGCTGGCCGCTTGACGAGAAAGATTCTTAGGATCAAAGTTTTGAAGTCAACGCATAGCAAGTTGCGTTGGCCCATGGTGCAAATGCGGAGGTCCAATGACACCACCGACGATAATTGCCGCGGTGACCGCTGCTGCACTTGTCCGGGCTCCAGCGTAGCGGTCTTACACGGACAGCACGCTGGGAGCGGTCTATGGGCTGCATCAGTAAGGCATTGCCCAACTTGACCCCTCCTGGCGCGCAATGATTCAGCATATTTGTTACAATAATTGAGCACTGCTTATCAACTTCGCGCTTATTCGGAATGTCAGGGGCACTTCTGCGACATGCGGTGCCACAAAACTAAGGCCGCTTTTGAGTCCAATGCGGAAATCCGCTCCATGTGTTCATGGAGCTAAAGATTGCTATCGAGCTTCCGCACCGTCTGCACGATCCAATCGCGGTAGCGCACAAGCGGCGTCACGATGGTAAGGCCGCCGCAACCATCTTCATTGCTTGCGCTGGTTGCGAGACTAATGACGCCGATAACGACAAGACTTCCTCCCTTGTCCTGAAAGACAAGCCTGCCGGTATCGCCGTTGCCGGTCCTTCAGCCGGCGCGCCGCCGACTAGGGCTGCGTCAGGCGTTACGAAAGCGGCTAATAGCCGCGTCATAAGCGCGCGGTCGGGTTCGACCGATCATAATGAGGAGAGAGGAGAAGAGGACGACGGCGAATGGAATATTGACTGCAGCGGTCATACTTGGCCTTTTCACCACTACTGAACCGGTCAAGATCTCCCGTCGTAATGGAATTTTCCGGTCATCGCCGGCTATCTCCTGGTTTTTAAAATCAAACGCAAGGATGCATTTTTCCGAGAAATTTTGATCCAGATTAAATAATGCCGCATCAAATTGATGTAGCCAGATTGTTGCTAGGCACTTGGACTGAGGTGTCTGGTGTGGTGGCTCTAGCCGAACAGCAATGCTCCGACTGGAGCCATCATGATTGACATGAGCAATGCAGCTGTCGAATGGGCATATTCGGCGCACACGGTGATGTTGATTGCCTTAGTGCGGATTAATTCCCTTTGCTTTGAGGACGGACGCGGCAGCCGGCGCGCCCAAAAAACGAACCAACGCCTTGGCGGCCTCCGGCTCGCCGGCATTGCTGCTTAGCCCCGCAGCGATCCCGATTGTTGTTTGCAATTCCGATGGGAGCAGGCCGGCTGGATCGACGCCGGGTACATCAACAATTCGCGACGCAATCACTACGACCATTTCAACTTCGCCCCTGGCAACGATCTCGACCGTGTCTTCCGCCGGCATCGGTCTCAGTTTCGGCTTCATGACATCGGCAATGCCGAGGCGATCAAGGAGACTGACAAAATAGACGCCACTCGCGCCTTTTTCCGGAAAGGCGATGGATGTTGCGTTCGACAATGTGCGTTTGAACGCCTCCACCGAACTGATGTCAGGCTTTGGCGCGCCTGAGCGCACGGCGACGCCAAGGCCGGCCGATCCAATGTTCACTCGGGTAGCGGCAACGATCTTGCCCTGTCCAATCAATTCGTCGAGCACCGGCGGGTTTAAAATGGCAACGTCGAATGCCTCCCCGGCTTCGATCTTTCTTTTCAACTCAGCATTTACCTCAAACTGGATTATGACCTTGTGGCCCGTCGCGCGCTCGAACTGGGAACAAAGCTCGCTTACCGCCGCCCTTCCGCCGTTGCCACTCAAAATCTTGATCTCGGCGGCATAGGCGATTTTTCCCTCAGCCGGTAACATCGGAAGAAATGCAATCGCCACCGGTATCGTCAAGGTAGCTCTGAAAACTGCCAATGCATCCATCGCATCGTCCCGGAAAGCCACTGTGCGGGAGAACCATGACGATATCAGGAAATATCGATGCCCAAAACTCAATCAGGGTTGCGGTAGTGGGTCAGTTTGACCCAAAGAGCGGACAAGCGGCGTTGTCGGCGTCGGCTTGTGTGCTCCACCAACTATCCCGACCTGTGACCCCGGACACGTAGATGTACCGACACTTTTTTCCCCAAGTCGTACCGTCGCGGAATACTTCGGACCCCACATACAAACCTCGGTTCAAGCCGTAGGTAGCAACAACAAGGCAGCACAGGCTAAAGAAAGCCCAACTGACATTTTGGTTCATTGCGAGCCCTCCCAACTTTCAAGCACTTGCACAATATCACTAACCTCCCAAAGCTTGTCAGTGACGCCAGCGGCCATCGCTGGGGTCATTCGAAGCGTTTTATGAATGCGATCGAAATTATAGTAGGTCGTGAATAGAGCAACAGATAGCGCGTGATTTTCGATTTTCTTTGAAAACGCATTGGTGAGCCGCCATGATCCGGAAAGCGCTGCGGCGCAACGAATGGCGCTGCGAACTAGCGCAGAGGGCCGCCTTATGACTTCTTTTCCGAGACAGTTTGCACATCGATGAATTCCGATCAGTTTAATGAGCGATTTTGAGAATACCGCGCATCAAAGTGAAGCAGACTGGAAGTGAGTATTGCGCTATGAATGCCACTCACTCGATTCGGACAACCATCAGAGCTGAAGTGGAGGACCGTATATGCGAATCGATGCCTACACGCACTTTTTTCCGAAAAAGTTCTTCGACAAGATGATCGAGGTCGCCGGCGAATATAAAGACATGGGCAAGCGCGTTCGCGCGATCCCGGCACTCTACAATCTCGACGTCCGCAAGAAGATCGTCGACGGACACCGGGACTACGCGCAAATCCTGTCCTACCCGCAGCCGCCTGTGGAAACCTTCGCCAAGAGTCCGGCGCAGATCGACGACTTCATCCGCATGATCAACGATGGCTTCGCCGATTTGTGCGCGAAGGAGCACGATCATTTTCCGGGATGGGTGGCGCAGGTATCGCTCGATGCGCCCGACGCCGGGGTCGCCGAGGCAGACCGTGCTATCAACCAGCTCGGCGCGCTCGGCGTGCAGATCTACACGAACGTCGCCGGAAAGCCGCTCGATCAGCCGCAATACCTGCCATTCTGGAAGAAAATGAACGAGCTCGGCAAACCGGTGTGGATGCATCCCGCGCGCGGCGCGAACATGCCGGACTATATCGTCGAAAAAAAGTCGTTGTACGAGATTTGGTGGACATTCGGCTGGTCGTACGAAACCGCGACCGCGATGGCGAGACTGGTATTCTCTAAGATCATCGATAACCATCCCAACCTGAAGATCGTCACGCATCACTTCGGCGGCATCGTGCCGATGCTCGAAGGCCGCATTGGGCCGGGGTGGGACGTGCTCGGTTCGCGCACGACCGACGAGGACTACGTCTCGCTGCGAAAGAGTTTGAAGAAGCGCCCGCTCGACTATTTCAAGCAGGACTTTTATGCCGATACCGCGGTCTTCGGCGCCATGCCAGCGACCAAATGCGGATTGGAGTTCTTCCCTGCCGATAAAATTGTGTTCGCCTCAGACTGCCCGTTCGATCCCGAGAACGGGACGATGTATCCGCGCGAGACGCTACGAATTCTCGAGGCACTTAACCTCGACAAGGAAAGCAGCGACAAAATCTTTTATAAAAATCTCGAGCGCATCACTGGCCATAAGTTGGTGAATTGAGTTTAGCTTTGTCTCGTTTGCGGAAAGGGGCGGACCAAAGCAATGAGTGAGATTTAGTCAGGGGACTCTTCGTTGTAACCTCGGCGCCGCGCGTTTAAGCATCTTCGGTATCGTCATCGTGCCGGGAGTCCATCAACGCTGACGCTTTGCGCACGGCTCCCATGCGCGTCACCCGGCATGTGTGCCCGCGGGTGCTGTCCCGGCGATTGATTGATCGGCCATGGTCGCCTCGATTGATCTGTCCCAGACTTGAGGATCAGGCCTCGGCTTCGGCCGGTGTTTCCTGTGACGGTGTCAGAAAAATAAAGAAGCTTGCGATCGGCGCATGTGCTCAACGCGCACCTATCGCAGCTGACGCCAGGCGATAGAGCAGGAAGCTCTTGGGGGACTGAATCTGGCTGACACATAAAACAAAACGTCATGGGTTCGTCTCCATCAACAAGGAGCCCACGAAGACGCTTCGTGGCGCTTTAGCATTTTTGACGCGGCGCAAGCTGCTCCATCAAATCCCGCGATCCAACCGTGAACGATTGGATTGTTTAAATTCGCCACCGTGTGTTCTGTGTGTGTCAACAGCCTATGGGAAGTAAAGACGATAGTTCCATAGCGGCTGCCTGAAAAAACAAATGCATTGTGAAGCGCGGCGAGAGGTGAAAAAATCGCCTCGGAGATTTGGCGTATCGCCGTTTGTCTTGCGAAATAATATTTTGCGCATTGCGACAGCGTACCATGCGCGATCAGCCCGTGGCGCGGATCAGGAACAACGATCCGTTTCGGAGCCTGGCGCAAGCCGCACGCGCAGGCCGTCCGTCCTTGACGATACGAGAATTTGGCAACAAAGGCGCGACGTACGCTCGACGGCGGGCGCCTCATCGAGACGGCCGATTTCTTCCTCGCTCGGCGGTTCAAGTTGCCCGATCCAGCGCTCGTCGACATAAACATGGCATGTTGCGCAAGCGCAGGCGCCGCCGCATGTCGCTTTGAGGTCGATGCCCCAATCGCGAATCACTTCCATCACGCGCCAGCCTTCCAGTGCCGGAAGTGCGTGTTCCTGGCCGTCATGATCGACCACGAAAAGAATCGTCTCGTTTTCCACCCGTTCAGACATTTGACATTCCAAATTCCGAGCCGCTCGTAGTAGAAGATTTTTCTATTCAGAACGCGAATTTGGGTTTTAAATGGAAAAGAATTCCCGTCAACCGGAGAAATTGCGCGATGCGTTTCCTGCCGCTGTTCTTGAGTCTTTCATCGGGTAGCGCCGTCCTTGTTGGGTCCGGCTCGGCGGCCATCGCGAAGCTGCGCCTGCTGCGTGCAGCGGGCGCGGATGTCCGGTGGTTTTCGCAGGACGCCGACATTGCCGGGCATGCCGGGGATATCATGCTCGCGAAAAATTACGCGGGGCGAATTGACGTCACCATCAAGGAACCGCTCGAAACCGATCTCGCCGGCGCGCTCGCCGTTGTTTCCGCAGCAGGCAAGGAACTCGATGAGCGTGTCGCCGCCCGCGCTCGGTCATTGAACATTCCGGTCAATGTTGTCGATCGTCCCGATCTTTCCACCTTCATTTTTCCGGCGGTCGTCGATCGTGGCGACGTCGTCGTTGCAATTGGAACCGGGGGCGCTTCACCGGTTCTCGCGCGCCGTCTGCGCGAGAAGATCGAAGCGATCCTGCCGTCGCGCATTGGCGAATTCGCCGCGTTGATGCGCCGCAACCGCGAGCGTCTTGCTAATGTTCGCACACCCAGATTTTCAGTTCGCCGTTTCTGGGAAAAAATAATCGATGGTCCGGTGGGTGCAGCGTTTTTATCGGGTCGCACGGCGGAAGCGGAAATCGCCTTACATCGTTCCATCGAAGCCGCCGATAAATCCCGCGACGATGAACGAGGTGTTGTACATCTTGTCGGCGCGGGGCCCGGCGATCCCGATCTCCTCACATTGCGCGCGCTAAACGTGCTGCAATCCGCCGACGTGATCTTCTATGACGAGTTGGTGAATTCCGACATCCTCTCCCGCGCGCGCCGCGATGCAGAACAAGTTTTCGTAGGTAAGCGCAAGGGTCAACCTGGAATGGCCCAGTACGAAATTAATCAGCGGCTAGCTGCCGCTGCAAAATCCAGACGCTGCGTTGTTCGCTTGAAGGGTGGTGACCCATTCATATTCGGCCGCGGCGGCGAGGAGCTCGAATACCTGCAGCATGCCGGCATTCCCGTCATGATCGTGCCGGGCATTACGGCGGCGCTCGGCTGCGCGGCCGAATCGGGACTTCCGCTGACGTTACGCAATGAAGCTTCGCGCGTGTGTTTTATTTCCGCTAGCGTTGCCGACGAGAAGAAGGACGTCGACTGGTCTGGGCTCGCCGATCCGTTGACGACCGTCGTCGTCTATATGGGGTTGTCCTCGGCAGCCGCCGTTCAGGCGGGTCTGATCGCGGCTGGCCGCAATCCAAAGACACCCGCAGCGGTGCTGGCGCGCGGGACGCGCCCGGATTCCCGAGCCGCTGTCGGAACGCTCGCCAACCTTTCGGCGATAGCGGCGTCCGTTAGCGAAGGTCCCGCACTGCTTGTCATTGGTGACGTCGTCGCGCGCTCATTGCCGTGGAAAGCGGCCAACGCTTCACAGCTTGAGGCTGCCGCATGACTTCGCCTTTGCAGCAAAAGCTCAAGATCGCCGGACCGGTCGTTGTCACCGCCAATCGTCTGGGTGACGGCGTGGTCGTCTATCGCACCGCCGACAATGGGTGGTCCACGCAAATCGGCGCCGCCGCTATCGCGACGACGGTTCCTGCAGCAACCGAGTTGTTGCATGCGGCAATTGCCGATGACATTTCCGCAGTCGGGGCTTACATCGCTCCCGTCGAGGTGGACGCCGGTCGAATTCAACCTGGCAATATGCGCGAGCGCATTCGATTGCAGGGGCCGACTTTCGACTTGCCGGCAATATTCGGAATCTGAGCCATGTACCTTTACGACGATTTCGACCGCACGTTGGTCGACGAACGCATCGACGAATTTCGCGACCAAGTCGCGCGCCGACTGTCGGGCGAATTGACCGAGGAGCAATTCAAACCGCTTCGCCTGATGAACGGCGTCTATTTGCAGCTTCATGCCTACATGCTGCGGATCGCCATCCCCTACGGTACGCTGTCGTCGGAACAAATGCGCATGCTCGCGCATATCGCGCGGCGATATGACCGTAACTACGGGCACTTCACCACGCGGCAGAATCTCCAGTTCAATTGGATCAAGCTCGAGGATCTACCCGATGTGATGGCCGATCTGGGTCGCGCCGGCCTCCACGGCATGCAAACGAGTGGTAATTGCGTTCGTAATATTACGACCGATCAATGGGCGGGAGTCGCGCCGGACGAGATCGAGGATCCGCGAATCTGGGCGGAAATTCTACGCCAGCATTCAACGCTGCATCCGGAATTTTCATTCCTTCCGCGCAAGTTCAAGATCGCGATCACGGCGGCTTCGCATGATCGGGCCGCGGTTCGCGTGCACGATATCGGATTGCGCCTGCACCGGAATGGCGCCGGCGAAACCGGATTCGAAGTGATGGTCGGCGGCGGGCTCGGGCGTACGCCCTTTATCGGCAAGACGATCAAAGCGTTCCTGCCGAAGCGCGATCTTCTGAGCTACGTCGAAGCGATCCTGCGTGTCTATAATCAATATGGGCGTCGCGACAACATCTATAAGGCGCGCATTAAAATCCTCGTTCACGACCTCGGCGCCGAGGCGTTTGCAAAAGAAGTCGATGCGGAGTGGCAAGTGATCAAGGATGGCGCGCTCGCGCTTGACCCTGCGCATGCAGCCGACATCACTGCGCGCTTCCGCTATCCCGAGTATGAGCGGCTCGACGACAATCCCGAGGAATTGCGCAAGGCGCGGTCGTCCAATCGCCGCTTTGCGACTTGGCTCGATAATTCCATCGCCAATCACAAGGTGTCCGGCTACGCGATCGTGACATTGTCGCTGAAACCCGAAGGCGGTCCACCCGGCGACGCAACCGCCGAGCAAATGGAATCAATTGCCGCTCTTGCCGGTCGTTATTCGTTCGGGGAAATTAGAGTAGGTCACGAGCAAAATCTTGTGCTGCCGCATGTCGCGCAGCGCGATCTTCCGACGCTTTGGGAAAAGCTGGAGACGATCGGTGTCGCCACGCCGAATGTCGGGCTCGTTTCCGACATCATTGCCTGCCCTGGCCTTGACTATTGCAGCCTTGCAAATACCCGCTCCATTCCGATCGCCCAAGAGCTGACGCGGCGCTTTCGCAATCTCGACGTGGCGCACGATCTCGGCCGGCTGCACATCAATATTTCCGGGTGCATCAACGCATGCGGTCACCATCATGTCGGTCATATTGGAATTCTCGGCGTCGAGAAGAACGGCGAGGAATTTTTTCAGATCACCTTGGGCGGTCGCGCCGATGAGCAGGCTGAACTTGGAGCTCTGCTGGGACCGGCCGTGCCTTACGCCGAAGTTGCGGACGTCATCGAGGACGTGGTCGCCGCCTATGTCGAACTTCGCGAACGCCCGAACGAACTATTCATCGAGACGGTCAACCGCGTCGGCGTGGAACCGTTCAAGGAGCGCGTCTATGCCACTCGTTAAAAATGGAAAGATCATTGACGATCCCTATCTGCGCGTCCTCGACGACGCTCCGGTGCCCGACGACACAGCCGTTATAGTGCCCGCGGAACGTCTGCTGGCGGACGCGGGGGATTTTGCGCTCCGCGCCGGGCGAACGGGCGTTCTATGGCCGAATGCGCGTAATGTCTCGGATCTTGTCCCACACCTTGAGCGCTTGTCCTTGGTTGCGTTGATCTTTCCGACATTTCGCGATGGACGTGCCTATAGTCAGGCGCGAATTCTGCGCGAACGTTACAATTTTCGTGGCGAATTGCGCGCCACGGGGGACATTCTTCGTGACCAGTTTCTTTTTCTGCATCGCGCGGGATTCAATGCTTTTGAGGTTGCAAAGGCGACGGACGCTTCGGCATTTGTCGACGTCATCCGGCGGTTCAGCGTCTTCTATCAGCCCGCGGCCGACGGCCAATCGATCGCATTGCGGCGCCGGCTTGATCACACCGGGTCGCGATCCGCCACGAATTCGATGGCCTAGATGAGTATGTCATTAGTGCCATGCAACCCGTGTCGCAAAAGGCGTACGTGGAGCCAGCACATTATTTCTGCTTAATGATGCCCCTCGTGATCTCACCACCAACACGAGGAGGCTGTTAGCCGTGTCACGGCATCGAGCTTACAAGAATATTGCAATCGCCAGCGTCCGCTCGCGGTAAAAAACGTCCTACCCAGTCACTTCTGTGCCTCTTATCGGCGGCCGATACACCTGATACATCCAGAATTTATTATCTGGAGGAAATCCGGGGGAATCATGACAAAGACGTCGAAATATCCAGTCATCGCGCTGGAAGAGCATTATTGGGACCGCGAATTGGCGGGAACCTATACGGGGTTCGATGCATCCCGTGATCCCGAAATAGTCAAGCGCCTCAGCGATCTCGGCGAATTGCGACTTAAGGAAATGGACGAGGCTGGCGTCGATATCCAGGTGTTATCCCACACCGCGCCAGCAACGCAAAAGCTCTCGGGCGACAACGCGGTTGCCCTGGCGCGCCAGGTCAACGACCGGCTCGCGGCCGCCGTCGCCGCGCATCCGAAACGCTTCGCCGGTTTTGCGGCGTTGCCGACAAGCGATCCGAACGCCGCCGCCGACGAGCTCGAGCGCACGGTCAAGCTCGGCTTCAAGGGCGCGATGATCCACGGGCTCGCGAACGGGCTTTTCCTCGACGACAAACGCTTCTGGCCGATTTTCGCGCGCGCGGAAAAACTCGATGTGCCGATCTACCTGCACCCGTCCGTGCCGCATCCGGCCGTGCTGGATGTCTATTACAAGGACTACGTCAAGGATTATCCGATGCTGATTCGTGCGGCTTGGGGATTTACGGTGGAAACGGCGACGCAGGCGATCCGCCTGGTGCTTTCGGGAATTTTCGACGCCCATCCAAAGCTGAAAATCATCCTTGGCCATCTTGGTGAAACGCTGCCGTTTCTCATGGCGCGCGTCGACGAAGCGCTCTCGCGCCCGGGCCCCAAGCAAGTTCGGTTCAGAGAGGTGTTTTGCAATAATTTCTGGATTACAACGAGCGGCTTTTTTTCCGATCCGGCGCTGTTGTGCTGCGTGATGGAGATGGGGGTCGATCGAATTTTGTTTTCTGTCGATTGGCCATTTGTTCCCAACGGCCCAGCGATGCGCTGGATGCAAACCGTGCCGCTCTCCGAAGACGACAAGGTAAAAATCCTCAGCGGAAACGCCAGGCGGCTTCTACGCATATGATCTGATCGCAGCGGCCATTGCTTTTCCAAGATCGAAGGCTTGGGGCTCTCGGCGTCAGGACGCGGGCGGCAGGGAAAACTTGAAGTAGGAGAATGATTCCTTCCCATAACAATCATTGGACGTGAAGTCGAATGATGCAATATAATTCATTGCGCGGAACGGGGTCGACTGGCGTTCAAATCGACGGGAAGGGAGCACCGAAGTCATTCGCTCTTTCCTGCTCCGGCCGCAAGAATAAGGCGTCGTCCAATGAGTGTGGGTTCTCCTGAAAAGCTCGAAAGTTATTTCGGCGGGAAATGGTCCCGCGGGGATGGTGTTGAGGCCGAACTCGTCGACCCGGTCAATGGGTCGGTGCTTGCCACTGCGAGTGCGCGCGGACTTGATCTTAAGGCCGCGCTGCAATTCGCGCGCCAGAATGGGAGCCCGGCCCTGCGCGGTCTCAGCTTCGCAGCGCGTGCCAAGCTCATCGGCGCCATCGCCGATGTACTGGTGACAAACCGGGCGCGCTATGAGGCTATCGCGATTGCAAATTCAGGCAACACGCGAAACGATGCGGCAATCGACATCGACGGCGGAATCGGCACGCTGAAATACTACGCACGGCTCGGCGCACCGTTTGCAGATGCCCGTCTCCTCGTCGATGACAAGCCGGCGCGGCTCACCAAGGCGGAAAATTTCCAAGCCATCCACATATTGGTGCCACGCCGCGGTGTCGCCGTGCATATCAATGCGTTCAATTTTCCGAGCTGGGGTTTGTGGGAAAAGGCGGCCGTGTCTCTGCTTGCCGGCGTGCCATTTCTGGTCAAGCCCGCCTCGGCGACAGCCATGCTTTCGCATGCGATGGTTCGCGACGTCGTCATGGCAAACGTGCTGCCGGCGGGTGCGATCAGCCTTCTGTGTGGCAGCGCTGGAGATATCTTGGATCACCTCACCGGCGAGGACATCATCGCGTTCACCGGCTCGTCGGCGACCGCGATCCAGATCCGCCGCCATCCGAATGTGCTGACGCGTGGTGTACCGGTCAACATCGAGGCCGACAGTCTCAATGCTGCATTGCTCGCACCCGATGTAATGCCCGGTAGCCCAACGTTCGATGCCTTCGTCAAGGAAGTGGTGCGTGAGATGACGGCGAAGGCTGGTCAGAAATGCACCGCGATCAGGCGCATCTTTGTCCCCGCCGGTCGCATGGACGATGCGACTGAAGCGCTCAAAGCGCGGCTCGCCAAGGTCGTTGTCGGTGATCCGCGCCGCGAGGATGTACGCATGGGCCCGCTCGTAACACGCGCGCAGCAAACCGTTGCCCTGGACGGCATTGGGCGCCTCGCCGGCGAAGCCTCGATCGTTAGTGGTAATGCCAAGGCGCCGGCGCTCGAGGGCATCGATCCGGAAAAATCATCCTTCGTCGCCCCGACGTTGCTTCGCGTCAAAGACACCACGACAGCCCGTGCCGTGCACGATACCGAAGTATTCGGACCTGTGGCGACGATTATCCCCTACAGGGACGAAAAGGACGCGTTCGCACTAATTGCGCGTGGCGGCGGCTCCCTCGTGGCGTCGATTTATGGCGACGACCGTGTATTCCTGGCGCGTGCCGTCGGCGAACTTGGATCGATGCACGGACGGTTACTCGTGGTCGAACGCTCGGTCGCCGACGTCCATTCGGGCCACGGCATCGTCATGCCGCAATGCCTGCATGGCGGTCCCGGACGAGCCGGTAACGGCGAGGAACTTGGCGGGCTCAACGGCCTGCGCTTCTATCATCAGCGTGTCGCCGTTCAGGGATCGGCCGAATTGATCGGCGATCTACAGGCAAAAGCTGGTCACCTTCATTGAGAAAGGGTCGTGATACTCGCAATCACAACGTAAGGCCATAAACGGCGGTTTGACCGTCATGGTGAAGTAAGTCCGGCGTGAAATGAAACAAGATGGTCGGTCCCGATGGGGAGATACTCTTAGTGGACGTGTTCGAGGAGCGCAGACATTACAACGCCGTCTCCGATTTCATCGATGCCAATGTGGCGCGTGGATTGGGCGATAAGATTGCGTTTCACGACCCCGATCGTTCCGTCACCTATCGGGCGTTGCAGTCGCGTACCTGTAGTTTTGCGGCGGCATTGCGAAATCTCGGTCTTCGGCAGGAAGACCGGATTGCTTTGCTGTTACCCGATACAGTCGATTATCCAGTCGCGTTTTGGGGTGCGATCCGTGCGGGCATTGTTGTTATCCCGCTCAATACCTGGCTTACATCCGAGCTCTACGGCTACATGTTATCCGATAGCCGGATTCGCGTTCTCGTGCTCGATGCTGCACTCGCGCAAAACATACGGCCGGTACTCGATCGCGCGCCAAATCTACGCGACATCGTTGTTGTCGGCGAGTGCCACGAAAATAACGCTTCATTCGGCGGCCGCAGCGTTCATGATTTTGAAAAGATTATTGCGGCCGAGCGCCCCAATATATACACGGCGCCGACCATTTCCGACGAGGTCGCCTTCTGGCTTTATACATCCGGCTCGACCGGCGATCCGAAAGGGGTCAAGCACGTCCATTCTAGTTTGATGGCGACGGCAAAATTGATGGGGCAGGGGGTGATTGGCATTCGTGAAGACGATGTCGTCTTCTCAGCTGCCAAGCTTTTCTTCGCCTATGGTCTTGGCAATTCGATGTCGTTTCCGCTGTCTGTTGGCGCCACCGCTATACTGTGGCCGCAGCGGCCGACCGCTGACGTGATTTTCGACATCATGCGCAAGCACCGCCCGACGATTTTTTATGCGGTGCCCTCGCTATACACAGCTCTGCTCGCGCACAAGGACATTTGCCCGGGCGCGGGTTCCGACCGGCTACGCATCTGCATCTCCGCCGGCGAAGCCTTGCCGGCGCATCTCGGTGAGCGCTGGAAGACGATTGTCGGTGCCGATGTACTTGACGGCATCGGTTCAACCGAAATGTTACAGACCTTTCTCAGCAACCGGCCGGGCGACATTCGCTACGGCTCCACGGGCAAACCGGTGCCCGGCTACGACGTTCGTATCGTGGATGAGAATGGCCGAGACCTTCCCAATGGCGAGATCGGCGAACTCATCGTTCGCGGGCCGTCGGCCGGCGAGGGTTACTGGAACCAGCGCGCTAAGAGCCGCAGGACGTTTGCCGGGGAGTGGACCTATACCGGTGACAAATACTATCGCGACCGCGAGGGTTATTATCATTATTGCGGGCGCACGGACGACATGTTCAAGGTCAGCGGCATGTGGGTATCGCCGTTCGATGTTGAGGCGGCTTTGGTTTCGCACGAGGCCGTGCTCGAGGCCGCCGTGATCCCAAAGGAAGATGCTGACGGACTGGTGAAGCCGAAGGCGTTCATCGTGCTGAAGAACGGCTACCGGTTCGACGACCGCCTGCTCGAAACGCTCAAGATCCATGTCAAGGAACGCGCCGGTAACTGGAAATACCCGCGCTGGATCGACATCCGGATGGATTTGCCACGAACGGCGACTGGAAAGATCCAGCGATATAAACTGCGCGAAGAAGAAAAAGCACAAAAGCCGGGCAGTGATCGATCGTTCTTGCTTTAGCGGACGCTTGGACGCATCTGCTAGGAATTGAACAGGCGCGTCACCAGACGCCGCGCCAACACGCCGGCAACACGCCGGCGGTAATGTCCCGGTGTGAACGTTGTTTTCATCGACATAACCTGGTCACGCACCAATTCTTCGAGCCCCTTCAGTGCCCGTTCGTCAAACGTTCGGCCGCAAAGCCGCTCGGTACCAGTCAGCAATACCGGGCGCGGATTAGTGCCGGTGAACGCCACGCGTAAGTCCACGAGGTTATCGCCCTCGCGGCGCAAAGCCACCGCAACTCCCGCCACCGGATATTCGATCGATCGACGGATACGGATTTTGTCATAAGCCGAGCGCAGGCCGGATATGTTTTTCGCTCGCACGGCTGTAACGAATTCGCCCGGGCGAAGCGACAAATAGTATTTGCCGTCACCGAAAGTCTCGGTGACCGGGGTATCTTGGCGGGCAAAGCCAATATAGATGCTGTTGAGCGGCACGGTCCGCAGGCCCGCAGCTCCGATGATATCGACTTCGGCACCGAGCGTGAGAAAGGCCGGCGCCAGATCGCCGCTGAAGGTTGCGAAGCACACACCGCGGCTTTTCGGCGCTACGTGGCAAATCGTGCCGGTTGTTTTGAGGCAGTGGTTGTTTGCCGACCGCCACCATTCGCTTTGATTGTAATAGATGCAGCGGGTGTCGAGGCAGATATTGCCGCCCACTGTGCCCATATTGCGATGCGTCGGTCCCGCGATATGCGCCGCCGCCTGTGCCACGACTGGATAATACTTGCCGACTTCGGGATGCTCGGCGAGCTCGGTCAATGTCACCGATGCGCCCACTTCTATACCCTTGGCATCGGCCTTGATCGCGCGCAGCTCGGTGACGTTCTTCATATCGATGAGCGCCGTTGGCGCGACGATGCCACGGCGAATATTGACCATGAGATCAGTCCCGCCGCCGAGCAAACGGGCATCGGGATACTCTGTCCGCGCTTTAAGCACGTCGCCAAGCGAAGCCGGACGCAACAACTGGAAATCGGGAAGCGCGTCCATCACGTGCCTCCGTTCGAGTCCGCCCTGGCGCCATTGCCCCTGGATTGCGTGCGGCGGTGCTTTTCGATCGTCTCGAACACACGGTCGGGCGTCATCGGCAAATCGTTGAAACGGATACCGGTGGCGTCGGCGACAGCATTCGTCAGCGCCGGCAGGAATGCGGCGAGCGAGCCCTCGCCCGCCTCCTTGGCGCCGAACGGACCGTGCGGGTCGTTGCTCTCGACTATGTGGGTTTCAATCGGCGGCGAATCCTGGATGGTGGGCACCCGATAGTCGAGCATGTTGGCGGTGACCATGAGACCGTCGTGGTAGGCGGCTTCTTCGCTCATCGCCTGGCCCATGCCCATCCACACCGAGCCCTGCACTTGGCCCTCGACAGTCAACCGGTTGAGCGCCTTGCCGCAATCGTGCGCCACCCAGACTTTGTCCACGGTGACAACGCCGGTATCCTCGTCCACGCTGACCTCGACGACCTGCGCCGAATAGCTGTAACCCATCGTGCCGCCGATGGCTGCGCCCCGATATTTCTTGCCGCCATGGGACTCTGGGATAGTCGAGTAGTTGCCGGTCACCGTGATCGTGCCGGAATCCTTGAGCGCCTCGGTCACGACTTCTTCGAATGTTGCACCTTTGTCCTGCGCGCCCGCGCGATAAACTTCGCCGAGGCATTCGATGTCCTCCGGCCTCGCATCAAGTTTGCGCGCCGCCGCCTTGATGAGGAGGGCTTTCAGATTTTGCGCCGCATCGATCGCGGCGTTACCCACCATAAACGTTACCCGCGACGAATAGGAACCGTTGTCCTTCGGCACGACATCGCTATCGCCGGTGATGACACGAACGCGGCCCATGTCGAGGCCGAGCACTTCGGCGACCGTTTGCACGAGAATGGTAGAAGACCCTTGGCCGATGTCGGCTGCGCCCGAGAGCACGATGATGGAGCCGTCGAAATCAAGCTTGATCTTGACCGTCGCGTGCGGCTCGCCGGTCCAGTTCACGGGCTTCGACGCCCCCGAAATGTAATGCGAACAGGCCATGCCGAGGCCCTTGCCTTTCGGCATCTTTCCCTTGCGCGTCTTCCAGCCGCTTTCCTTCTCGACCCAGTCCAAGCACTCCGGCAGACCGTAACTGTTCACCATCAGATCGTTCGCGGTGAAGGTCGGCGCTTTCAGATAGTTTGCCCGCCGCACGGTGAATGGATCGATGCCAAGTTCGCCGGCCATCTGGTCGAGCAAACCTTCGAACGCGAAACGGATATCGACCGTGCCGTGGCCGCGGAATGCACCGCATGGCGGTGTGTTGGTGAGAACGCGCTTGCCAAGATATTTGACATTCTGCAAATCGTAAATTGCATAGAGCATCGATCCAGAATAAAGAATCGTCACCACCCCATAACCGGAATGCGCACCACCGCGCTGATAGCATTCGCATTCGACGGCCGTGATGCGTCCAGACTTCGTCATGCCGATTTTGAGCCGGATATCGGTTTCCGGCCGGCCGCGATGGGTAATGAAAGTTTCCTCGCGGTTGACCATCAAGCGCACGGTACCGCCGCTTTTGCGGGCGAGCAGGGCGGCGATCAATTCGACATTGAGCGCCTCGGTGCGGCAGCCGAAGCCGCCGCCGACATGGGGCTTGACGACCCTGATCCTCGACATCTCCATGTCGAGGATCTGCGATAGCATTAAGTGGACGTAATAGGGCACTTGCGTGCTGGCATAAACGGTCATGCGGTTGCGTACGGCATCGAATTCGGCGACCGCGGCATGCATCTCCATCTGGTTTTGGCAGACCTCGGCGCAGTTATAGGTGCCCTCGCGAACGAGATCGGCGTCGGCGAAACCGCTCTCGACGTTGCCAAGCTCGAACAACACATCGCGCTCGATATTGCCCGGCTTTTTTTCATGCAGGGCCACGGCGTCGGGCGCGATCGCAGCATGCGAGGTGTAATAAGCCGGCAGCTCGCGAACCTTCATTCTGATGCGACGGATGGCGTTGCGCGCGGTGGCGTCATCGACGGCGGCGACAGCAGCAACCGGCTCGCCGCGATAGCGCACGCGATCGCGCGCCAGCGGATGCTCGCTGCGCGCGATCGGCAGAACGCCGAACGTTTTGTCGCAATCGGCTCCGGTGACAATGCTCACGACGCCCGGAAGCTTAAATGCATCCGCCACATCGACTTCGAGAATCTCGCCGTGCGAATAGGGACTACGATAGATGCGGCCCGCCAGCATTCCAGGTGAAATGAAGTCGGCGGTGTATTTGGCGCGACCCGAGACTTTCTCAGGACCGTCGATCATCGGAACATAGCCGCCGATGTTATGCGTCGGGACGGTTTCGTTCATGGCGCGACACCCGCGGCTTGCAGTTGCGCGGCGTGCTTGACCGCCTCAATGATTTTGACGTAACCGGTGCACCGGCAAATGTTGCTACCCAAGGCATCGAGGATTTCCGTGTCGCTCGGGTTCGGGTTGCGCCTGAGTAGGCCCACCGACGCCATGATGAATCCGGGCGTGCAATAGCCGCATTGCGAGCCAAGCTTTTCATGAAAGCCGCGTTGCACGGCCGATAGGTGACCACCCCTGCCAAGGGATTCCACCGTATCCACGCGGTGGCCCTGTACGCTCGCGGCAAGCGTGAGGCACGATAATGCCGGCCTGTCGTCGATCAACACGGTGCAGGCGCCGCACTCACCGCCGTCGCATCCCGTTTTCGTTCCCGTCAATCCGACGACTTCCCGCAGATAATCCAAGAGCAACAGATTGTTCGGAACCGCATCAGCCCGCTTGCGGCCGTTGAGAGTGATGTCGAGAATTTTTGCCATCGGCGATCCCTTCCTTGGACTCCAACCACGTCGACAGCGGCTATGCTTCGGATACACAATAAACTTGGTGTAAGCACAACGATTCAGTCGCCAATTGTTATGTTATAGTACAAATTGCTCCCGTGTTCAAACGGCAACCATCGTTAGCTAATCGTCAATCGCCGGTTCCCGGCTTTGGCGAAAAATGCTTGTTAAACTTGTCGGGGACGCCCTCCCACTCCTTGGAATCGGGAGGAGGATCCCTCTTTACAGTGATGTTCGGCCAAGATTTCGCGTATTCGGCGTTGAGTGAAAGCCATTTCTCCAATCCCGGTTCGGTATCGGGTTTAATGGCTTCGACCGGGCATTCCGGCTCGCACACCCCGCAATCGATGCATTCGTCCGGATGAATGACGAGCATGTTTTCGCCTTCATAGAAGCAGTCGACCGGACACACCTCGACGCAGTCCATCAATTTACACTTGATGCAAGACTCGTTGACGACGTAAGTCATGAGTTATTCTCCGGCTAACGGCGATAATGTTCGCGCGTTCGATGCAGTTGGCTGTCGCAAGTTCAGCGCGCGAAGGGAGCGGTCGATCCATTGCCGCGTCAGCTTTTCCTGCGTGCTGTTTTGCTCGAGCCGCGCATGCAGGTGGCTGAAGTCGACGCGGTCAAGGTCCTGATCCTGATCGAAACAGGAGAAGACGACAGTTTCGATTCCGGTATCGGGATCGCGGTGAAGTTGAAGGCACTGCGCACAGATTTCTTTCATCATGCATTGCATCGGCGCGTTGACGGAAGCGATAGCCCTGTGACCCGTCTTCAAGTGGCGAGCGAGGCTGCCATGACGCGCACTGGCGACGGCCGCCATCATACCGTCGGACCCGATCGCAATGATGCGATCGACTTCGCCAAGCGCGATCGGCTGACGGCCAAGCGTGCCCGATCCGTAGGCTTCGATCCCCTCAACGATATTACCGACGAATGCGCGATCCTGCGGACGCTCGGCGTGAAATCCAGGGGCTTCGTCGCAGCACCACACGATTGCGTCGGCGGCGCGCTCGATCTCACCCGCCTTGTAGCGATCACCGAGGCGCTTATAGCCCGCGAAGTAGATCACTCGGCTGCCTTTGGCACGCAACGCCTGGCCGATCGAAAACAGCACGGCATTTCCCAGCCCGCCCCCGATCAGCATTACGGTTTGATCGGCCGGTATCTCGGTCGCATGTCCGGTCGGCCCCATGAGCACGACCGGTTCCCCCGGCCGCAAGTACGCGCATAGATCGGACGATCCGCCCATCTCGAGCACGATTGTGGACAGCAATCCTTTCTCTCGGTCGACCCACGCGCCGGTAAGAGCAAGCCCCTCCATTGCAAGCCGGGTGCCATTCGCCCGGTGCGCCAGCGATTCATAGTTTTGCAGGCGATAGAACTGGCCCGGCTTGAAGGCACGCGCTGCCATCGGCGCTCGCACCACGACTTCGACAATAGTCGGTGTGAGCCTGACGACCTCGTGCACCTTCGGCCGCAGCTCGTCGTCGAGCCGTGCGAGCAGAACATCGGGCGGGACATTAGATGCCGGCTGGCGCGCCAGGATGCGGGTGATGAGCGGGTATCCCTGCTTGGCGCTGGCCATCGCCTTCACGACGTTGCCGGCGTATGAAGGATGAAGGTCGCCGAAAAAACTAATTGCACGGCCATCGGGACGCATATTCATCAAGACGTATGCGACTGACGGCTTGGTTACGCGCTCGGGGCTGACGGGATTGCCGGTCTCGTCGAATGCCTGAAAGTACTTGCCGTCAAGAAAAACGTGATCGGGATCCTCGCGGGCAAGGACCGTGTTGGGTTGCGTGCCGGCGGCGACCAGGATTGTACGTGCCGGCAGAACGAATTCGTCCCGTTGTCCGTTCGCCCCGGATTCACCGGCTTGCGAGAGGCGAAGAGCATGGGCGTGACCGAATGCGTCAAGTACGACCTCTTCCGGCGTCAGCCGTTCGGCAAAGTAGATTCCTTCCTCAAAGGCCTTTGCCACTTCTTCATGATTGAGCGTGTAGCTGGGCGAGTCGATCAAGCGCCGGCGATAGACGATTGTCGCACCACCCCAGCTTCGCAGCAGGTCCGCGATCTGCGGCGGCCGGTCCTCGCGTTTCGCCGCATTTCGCTCGGCGCGGATCGCGCGGGCATGCCCCAGAAATTCCGAAGCGATTTCGCGTTCGTGATCTGTCCGGTCGTATTGCACGGCGGCTTCGCCGCGTTCGGCAACGAGGGTTTCGTGACGGCATAGGAATTTTTCGACCTGCAAGGGATAGTAGGCGAGGGCTTCGGTTGCGGTATCGATCGCAGTTAGCCCGCCACCGATGACGACGATAGGCAGACGCACCTGCAGATTGGTGATGCTGTCGGCTTTTGCGGCGCCAGTGAGCTGCAGCGCCATGAGAAAATCCGATGCCTGGCGAACGCCCGGTGCAAGACCGTTCTTCATCGTGACGATGCTCGGCCGTCCGGCGCCGGCGCAGAGCGCGATGTGGTCGAAGCCGAGGGCGAAGGCGCCATCGATGGTCAGTGTGCCGCCAAAGCGGACACCACCGAACATCTTGAATTCGCTGCGGCGCTCCAGCAAGAGGCGGATCAGTTTGAGGAAGTTCTTGTCCCAGCGCACCGTGATGCCGTATTCGGCGACGCCGCCAAATCCGGCCATGACGCGGGCGTCGAGCGGCTCGCGAAGCTCGCCGATGTCGCGGATCGGCCGAAATGGAACCCGTACACCTACGGAATCGACACCGGAAAGATCGGCCGATAGTGGCTCAATCTTGAGCCCATCAATGGCGACGACCGTGTGCCCATCGTTGATCAGGTGGTGCGCGAGCGTGAAGCCCGCCGGCCCCAGGCCGACGACCAAGACCTTACGTCCGGTCTGCGCCTTTGGCAGCGGCCGATCGAGATTGAGCGGATTCCAGCGGGTCAGCAGCGAATAAATTTCGAATCCCCACGGCAGTGACAGCACATCCTTGAGGATTCTCGTCTCAACCTGCGGGACATCGACGGGGTCCTGTTTCTGGAAGATGCAAGACTTCATACAGTCGTTGCAGATCCGATGTCCGGTTGCGGCGCACATTGGATTGTCAATGACTGCAATGGCGAGCGCACCAACAATATGGCCGCCAGCCATGACGAGATTCATTTCCGAAATTTTTTCCTCGAGCGGACATCCGGCGAGGACAACACCGAACGAGTTCTTCTTGAACTCTCCCGCCTTCTCACGCAATCCCTTTGCGCAACTGTCCTTGCCTTGGTTGTGGCACCAAATGCAATAATTGGCTTGATCGAGCGCGCCTTCAATATTCGTCCCGGGATCGGTCAGCGCAAATCCATCGCGATGGCGCCGGCGCCGGGCGGGCAGCGCAAGCATCGACACGCCATCGATAGTCTTGGCCTCCAGCTCGATTAAATGCTGCGGATCGGGCTTATAGGGGATTTTGAACAGGACTCCGTTGCGGTGGCGCCGCTGGCCTGCGGTTGTGTGCGTCGCCCAGGCAGCATAACGCGCCGCCGTATCGAGAGCGTCATGGTGGTCAGCTTCGGCCCGCATCCAGATATCGACCTGCTGCGCGAAACGTAATTCGGTGAGCTTGCCTCCGAAAAGTCGCTCAAGCTGCCGTCGCAAGGCTACAGCATCGAATGTCTCAGCTTGTTCATGACTGTATTTCTTGGCCGCCCGCCTTTGTACAAACAGACGCTTCACGGAATAAAGCGGCGTAAGTGCTTCATTACGTGACTGCAGTTTGCGTTGCTCGGGCTCGATCCTGAAAAGCTCGGCGATGAAATGCTCTAACTGCGGTGCAAGTTGGACGATCAGATCGGATTCAGCCTTACCGATCGTACGATCCACCGCCGCGCGCGCCGCTATAAGATGCTTATGTAGCCCCGGGTTCTGAATTCTCAGAAAATCTAGGAATAGACAATCGAGGCGTGCCAATCCTGCGCGCAAATAGAGTTCTTCGAACCGCACACCGAAGCCAAGATTGAGACTTCCAGACATGTAGATGTAGCATCCTGCTTTTGGCTGATATTGTTATGTATTATAACAAAATGTCAACCTAAGGTTAGGCCCATTGCACCGCTGACCTGGGAACTCATTCAATGATTGGTTCTTGGCGCTAGCGTGATGCGGTTGAGCAACCGAACGAGATTTATGCGCTCGTCATTTCGCAAGTCCGCGGTCATCCTGCTCTCATGCGTCTTGTTGATCTTGCGTAGTTCGCGCATGAAGGTTTTACCCTTCTTCGTGAGATAGAGGGCGTTTGCGCGCTGATCGCTCTGGGTTCGGTCGCGTTTGGCGAGGCCCCTGCGTTCAAGTTCATTGAGCAAGGTAACAAAATTCGCCCGCTTGATTCCGATCGCCGAGCAAACTTGCGATTGTTTGAGGCCTGGATTTCGCTCGATAACCGTCAGCACGCCATATTGGATCGGTCGGATATTCACCTTTGAGAAGGACCTGAGAAAGTCCCGGAAAATGGTAAGTTGAGCACGCCGCACAGCATAACCGACAAGACCAGCGAGGTGACCAAGATCGATCTTGTCGAAGCCGGCATCGCGCATGGCGGCAGCTCGCGCGCCACGCGCACGTTTTTCCATTACACTCTTGGCATTGATTGTCATCGGCTTATTTGCCTTCGTTTTAGCTGCTGGGCGTTTCAAGCGGTGGGGAAGTATTCGCGAATATGCTGTCATCGTAATATTGAAATTCGGATAAACGATCAGGTGACCTTACAACGCTCGATGACTTCGCCCGGGATCGGCTTCGATTTCAGCTTTGAAGGGTCCCTGGGATTAGAACCAACCCAAACCCGGGTTTCCTGCGCCTCGACCGTGAGCTCGTCCTGGTTGAAAAACTGGTGCGTGATGTCGAAGCTCGATCGCCGGAACTCGCTGATGGTCGAAGCGATCTCAACGACGTCGGCGAGCTTCAATGGCTTCATGAACCGGGCGCGGACGTCGACCAACGG
>JACQTM010000150.1 GCA_016210825.1 Hyphomicrobiales bacterium | reverse complement strand
CTGGCGCACATTCAGCGAGGAAAACAGCGCGCCCTGCTGGAACAGGATGCCCCAATGGCGCTCGATCAATTGCTTCTGCAGGTCGTTAGCGCGAGAGAACTCGCGGCCGAACACCGCGATCGTGCCCGCGCGTGGCTGACTGAGACCGATGATGGTGCGCAGCAGGACGGATTTTCCCGCGCCCGACGCGCCGACGAACCCCAGGATTTCGCCGCGCTTAACCTCGAAATTGACGTCCTTGAGCACCTGCTGGCGCTTGAAGGAGACGACGAGATTGCGTACGCGCAGCGCAATCTCGTGCGTGCGCTCCATTTCCTGGAATTCATGATTCTCCGCAAGCGACATCACGAAGGTCTACTTGTCGATCGCGGCGAAGAACATGGCGAAGATGCCGTCGAGCACGATGACGAGAAAAATCGATTTCACCACCGACGACGTGGTTCGCAGGCCGAGCGATTCCGCGCTGCCTTCGGTCTCCAGTCCCTCGACACAGGCGACGACCCCGATCACCAGCGCCATGAACGGCGCCTTGACCATGCCGACCATGAAGTGATCGACGCTGATGACCTCGCGCAGCCGCTGGATGAAGACATCCGGCGAGATACCGCCGTAAAGCCATGTCACCAGGCCGCCGCCGTAAAGCGCGGCCATCGAGCCGATGAAAGTTAGCATCGGCACGGCGATGACCAGCGCCATGATGCGCGGCAAGATCAAGACGCTGACCGGGTCGA
Source organism: Hyphomicrobiales bacterium (assembly GCA_016210825.1). GTDB lineage: Bacteria > Pseudomonadota > Alphaproteobacteria > Rhizobiales > Xanthobacteraceae > JACQTM01. Next base: position 3,551 of record JACQTM010000150.1, on the reverse strand, counting down.
ACCCCATGGTCTGCAGCGCATCGATTTCCTCGCGCATCTTCATTGAGCCGAGCTCGGCGGTGTAGGCGCTGCCCGAGCGCCCCGCCACCATGACGCAGACAATGAGCACGCCGACTTCGCGCAGCACTAGGATGCCGACCATGTCGACGACGAAAACGTCGGCGCCAAACTTGCGGAAGTGGAAGATACCCTGCTGCGCGAGGATCGCGCCGATGAGGAAGGTGATGAGGACGATGATCGGCACCGCGCGCCAGCCGACGAGATCGATCTGGTTGACCATCGAGGTGAGGCGGAACGTGTGCGGCTTGACCAGCGCGCGCAATGCCGCGAACGCCACCGCGCCGAACATCTGCGCGATCATCAGAAACGATCGCGTGACTTCGGCCATGTTGCGGCCGATTGTCGATAGTCCGACCGCGATGATATTGGTCTTGTCAAGCGGCGGCGCCACGAGCTTCGTGGTCTGATGCACCGTATCGACAATGACGCGGAACTTTTCCGGCAGGCCGACGACGCGCGTCTCCAGACCCCGGTCGGCGGTGTTGCGCACCAGGCGCTCCAGCAGCCAGGCGCCATAGGTGTCGAGCTTCTCCACCCGCCCCATGTCGATTAAGACGTTGCGCACGGTTTCGCGGCGGCTGGGCATGACGCGGACAAGCAAATGCTCGAGCTCGGAGGCATTGTCGGCGGTCCATTCCCCGCCCGCCGCCAGTTCCAGCCGCTCGCCTTGCATTTTCTTGTCGAGCAACGCCGGCTCGTTCACTTCTCCCCCTCCGTCCCAACCGCCCCGGACGGCGCTTTAGAGCGCGGTCAGCAAAAGTGGGCACCGGTTTTGCGGCCGACCGCGCTCTAACTTCTTAAGATAACGCGCAATACCCAATCTCGAGTTTCCCCGAGATTGGCAGTTAAAACGCCCAAGTCGGCTAAAGCCGACTTGGGTGCGGCCGACCGGTTCCCACTCAGCCTGATTGCGCGCGAACGCAACAATGCCCGCATACCTTGAGGAAAACCGCATTCAACAGGCATACTTAACCAGGCTTTCGGGCCTGTCGAGAACTCATTGGTTCCCTAACAATTATGGTTAATTCGAAAGTTCCATCGCTCGCGGTCCGCATCGAGCGCTGGCCGATTGCAGGCACGTTTTCCATTAGCCGCGGCGCCAAGACGCAGGCTGAAGTGGTGGTCGCGGAACTTTTCGATGGACACCATCGCGGGCGCGGTGAGTGCGTGCCCTATGCACGCTACGGTGAAAGCGTCGAGGGCGTCGCTGCCACAATTGAAGGTTTGCGCGAGCGCATCGCGGGCGGGCTCGACCACGCAGAATTGCAGTCCGCGCTGCCGGCGGGTGCCGCGCGTAACGCCCTCGATTGTGCTTTCTGGGATCTGGGGGCAAAGCGTGGCGGCACTTCCGTCCATATGCTTGCGGGTCTGCCCCCTCCCCGGCCGCTTGTCACCGCCTACACGATTTCATTCGGATCGCCGGACAGCATGGCGGAAGCCGCGTCGAAGGCGGCGGCGCGAAAACTGCTCAAGGTCAAGCTTGGCGGCGCCGGCGACCGCGAGCGTCTTGCCGCGGTGCGCCGCGCCGCACCCAATGCCGAATTGATTGTCGATGCCAATGAAGGCTGGCGGCCGGAGACGATTGTCGGCGATTTCGCCGCGTGCGCCGCGGCGGGCGTCACGCTTATCGAGCAACCCTTGCCGGCGCAAGCCGACACTGTCCTGGCGCAAATTGCGCGCCCCATCCCGGTCTGCGCCGACGAAAGCGCGCACGATCGTGCCTCGCTCGCCTCCCTCGCCGGCAAGTACGACGCCATCAACATCAAACTCGACAAGACCGGCGGCCTGACCGAAGCGCTGGCAATGGCAGCTGAAGCGGAGCGGCGCGGATTGACAATCATGGTCGGCTGCATGGTCGCGACCTCGCTGGCGATGGCGCCGGCCATGCTGGTCGCACAGCGCGCCCGCGTGGTCGATCTTGATGGGCCTTTGCTGCTGGCGCGCGACCGGCCGGACGGCTTGCGCTACGAGGATAGCCTCGTGCATCCGCCGAAGCCCTCACTTTGGGGATAATTTACAAGCAGGTCCGCATGATGCGAGTGATGCGTTGATTTGAATCAATGCCATGAACGTTAATTTTTTGCAGAAAATAAAAACGAGTTTTCCTGAATATTGAGGAGGCTCGAATGGTCGCATTTCTCACAACATGGTCGTTGATGGATGGCCTCGCACGGGCATGGCAAGACATGTCCAGGTTGTCGGAATTACTGAATAACGCAGGTGAAGAAGACGCGTGCTGTTTCGACTCCGATGCGGCGGAGGATCGCATCTTCGACAACAGCCTGCTGTCTCGGCGCATGAACGTTCTAGGGCTCAACGCGGGCGAAATTGCCCGGACTGAGCCGGGCATCTTTCTCGATCTGCGCAGCGCCTGTTTTCTCTGCGGCAGCCGCGCGCAATGCGACGCGGATCTCAAGCATCCCAGCCGCGGTGACGACAATTCCGACGCCAATGGGTGGCGGGACTATTGCCCGAATGCCGCGACGCTCAACATGTTGAGTTCGCTGCATACTGCCCGGAGGGCGATGGCCCAACGCGTGGCGTAGCTCGCCAACGAGCGCGTGGCCGGATAGACGGATTGCGCTACGAGGATAGCCTCGTGCATCCGCCAATGCCGGCATTATCGGGATGACGTCCGGGCCACGTTTGCCAGCACGGTACGGCATGGACGAAAGAACTTGCGCACGAAGTGCGCTGCTCCCAGGCTGAAAGAGCTGTGTGCATATTTGCCGAAGGCCGGGCTATTGACGTTATTTCGCCATCTCATGCTCGTTTGATTAAAGCGATAAGGCATCCCAAGGGGATCGATACGTCTGCGAATGGCCGTTGTTCATTAAGTGCGGGCCGAGGAACGCGAATGCATCGAAACCGTTGATGCGTTACCAACGAACGAGGTGTTCCATGGCTAGATCCCTGATCACCGCAGCAATTGCCATCGGATTATCGCTCGCCTTCGGCATTGTTACCGCCGGGGCAGCCGGGCGCGGAGGCGGGCCTAGCGGAGGAGGCGGCGGCGGACCGGGATTTCACAGCGCAGGGTCGAGTGCGCAAGGCGGGTCCGCGCCAACGTGGCAAGGTTCGAACCCGCCCGGATTCAGCGAAGGCGCCAAGACTGGCTGGGGCAGCGGCAACGAGCCGCCCGGATGGAACAAGGGCAAGAAGAAAGGCTGGGACGACAGTCTGACGAACCCGGTTCCGCCCGGATTGCAGCGCCGCCAGCCGTAAATTGCGCTACGGCGCGCGCAGGCGTTCGAACGGATGGGGTTCGGAAGATTGTCTAGCGTGATCGCCAACGCCCGCGTGGTAGGTGGCTTTCAGCTAACCTTTTGCGCGAGCTTTCGCGCTGCGAGCGCAAAGGCGAGCCCTGCCGCCGCCAACAACGCCATCGGCGCATAGGCGAAATCGCCGAATGCGGCATAAAGCTCGCCGGAGAGCGCCGTCGCCGCGGCCATCGCGATCCCGAGCGCGGTCGCGAGATACCCTTGCGCGGT
>JACQTM010000157.1 GCA_016210825.1 Hyphomicrobiales bacterium | reverse complement strand
GCGCGCCAGCACCCACGGCTCACGCGCTTCGCCGGCGCGCAAATCCGTGTCGGCGATACGTTTCGCCGCCGGCACCGTGAGCGGCTTCGGCAGCGACCGCGCGATCTTCGACCCGCGCACGGTGGCGAGCGCCCCGACCTTGCCCTTGCCCTTGCGTTCGAGAAAGCGCGCGAAAGAACGCACGCCAGCGAGCACGCGCATCAGCGAACGCGAGCCAACGCCGTCACGCCGCCGCGCCGCCATGAAAGCGCGCACATCCGCTGGCGTGAGATTGGCGAAGCGCTTAAGTGTGGGGGCGCTCCCGAGATGTCCGGCAAGAAATGCGAATAACTGTCTCACGTCCCGTCCATAGGCATCGAGTGTCTTTGGCGACATGCGGCGTTCGCCACCCAGATGGGCGAGCCACCGCGACAGCTCCACGGCCACCTCGGGCGCGGCAGGGAAATGTTCTGCGGTTGATTTCACTGGTGCCATTGTCAAGTTGCCCGACCCTGGGGAGTACGCGAGACGGCCGTCGTGAAGGATGAGGACTATTCCTTCACCCTTCCTTAAACGCCCGGAATCGGCCTACCGATAACATCCCATGACAACACGGATCGTCAATGTCCTCGTGCCGGTCGCCCTCGATCAGGCTTATTCCTACCGCGTTCCGGCGGGGCAGGAGCTCGCGCCGGGCGATGTCGTAACCGTACCGCTCGGCGCCACCGAGCGCACGGGTGTGGTCTGGGGCGAGGGCCATCCGCGGCCCGGCCTGCACAACAAGCTAAAGGACATTATCGGCAAACTCGACGTACCGCCGCTCAAGGACGAGCTGCGCCGTTTCGTCGATTGGGTCGCAGGCTACACGCTCGGTGCACGCGGCATGGTTTTACGCATGACGTTGCGCATGGGCGAACATCTCGGTCCGGCGCGCGACCGTGTTGGCGTGCGGCTTGCCGGCGCGAAGCCCGAGCGGATGACAAAAGCGCGGGAAAAAGTGCTGGCGCTGCTCGCAGATGGCATGGCGCGCGCCAAGAGCGAGGCCGCCGACGAAGCCGGCGTTTCCGTCGGCGTGATTGACGGGTTGATCGACGAAGGCACGCTGGAAACGCTGGTGTTGCCGCCGGAGCCGGTGGCACAGCCGCCCAACGCGGATTTCCATTCACCGGATTTTACCCCGGCGCAGAACGAAGCCGCACGCGCGATCCGCGCGACGGTGGCAGCGGGTGGCTTCTCAGCGACATTGATCGACGGCGTTACCGGCTCGGGCAAGACGGAAGTCTATTTCGAAGCGGTGGCGGAAAATATCCGGCGCGGGCGGCAGTCGCTGATCCTGATGCCCGAGATCGCGCTCACCGCGCAATTTCTCGATCGCTTTGCCGGGCGTTTTGGCGTGCGGCCCGCCGAATGGCATTCGCAACTCAGCCCGCGCACGCGCGCGCGCACCTGGGCGGCGGTCGCGGCGGGCGACGTTTCGGTCATCGTCGGCGCGCGCTCGGCGTTGTTTCAACCTTATACCGATCTCGGGCTCATCATTGTGGATGAAGAGCACGATCCCGCCTACAAGCAGGAAGACGGCGTGCATTATCACGCCCGCGACATGGCGGTGGTGCGCGCGCACGAGGCGCGGATCCCGGTTGTGCTCGCATCCGCGACGCCGTCGGTTGAAACTGAAGTCAACGCGCGGCGCGGCCGCTACAAGCGGCTGCATTTGCCGGAGCGGTTTGGCGGGCAATATCTGCCCGTGATCGAGGCGATCGATCTGCGCCGCGAGGGGCCGCCGCGCGGGAAATTCATTGCGCCGCGCTTGGCCGAGGCGGTGCAGACCGCGCTCGAACGCGGCGAGCAAGCATTGCTGTTCCTCAATCGTCGCGGTTACGCGCCGCTCACGTTATGCCGCGCTTGCGGGCATCGTTTCTCATGCCCGAATTGCGATGCCTGGCTGGTGGATCACCGCTTTAAGCGCCGCCTTGTCTGCCACCATTGCGGCTTCGCTATGCCGCTGCCGGAGAAATGCCCGAAATGCGAAGCGGCGGAATCGTTCGCCGCCGTCGGTCCCGGCGTCGAGCGCTTGGCGGAAGAAGTTGCCGGACTTTTCCCCGATGCGCGCGTGATGGTTCTATCCAGCGATCTCGTGGAGTCGGTCGAGCGGCTGCGCGAGGAGCTGGGTGACATCGCCGAAGGCCGCTTCGACATCGTCATCGGCACGCAGCTTGTCGCCAAGGGGCATCATTTCCCGAAGCTCAACCTGGTCGGTGTCATCGATGCCGACCTCGGCTTGAGCAATGGCGATCCGCGCGCGGCCGAGCGTACGTTCCAACTGTTGCATCAGGTGGTTGGCCGCGCCGGGCGCGAGGCAGGGCGCGGGCTCGGCTTCCTGCAGACGCATCAGCCCGAGCATCCGGTGATGAAGGCGCTGATCGCGGCCGACCGCGACGCCTTCTATGACGCCGAAATCGCTTCGCGGGAAGCCGCCGGTTATCCGCCATTTGGCCGGCTGGCGAGCATTATCGTGTCCGGCGGCGAAAAGCACGAGGCGGAGAGCTTCGCGCGCAAGCTCGCGGCGGCGGCGCCGCTCGATGACGATGCGCGCGTGCTGGGCCCCGCGGAAGCCCCGCTCGCCGTGGTACGCGGGCGCTATCGTTTCCGTCTGTTGGTGAAATCCCCGCGCGCCTTCGATTTATCAAATTATCTGCGCGGCTGGCTCGCCCACGCGCCAAGGACGCGCGGCACGCTCAAGCTCGAAGTCGATATCGACCCGCAAAGCTTCTTGTGAGTGTTATCGCCGTACCAGCGCAAATGCGTGTTGCGTTCCCAGTTTTTGCGCAAGCGCAAGCTTGATCCAGATCAATGCCATCGGCTCAAGACAGCGGCTCATCTTTAATGGCCCCGTGTCGATTGCTTCGAAACCAATATCCTCGGCAAGTTTGGCGACTACCGCTTTGGCCTGCATGTCGTCACCTGCGATAGGCATCAGCGGCTTGAACGAAAAATCCTTAGCTTTTGTCATGTTGTCGGCGCCGGTCGTGTTGAACGCCTTCACGACGCGCGCGTCTTGGGCGAGCAGGCCGACCGTCTCGCCTGCCGAATCGTCAAATCCGAGCGCCATCTCGAGGTCGGGTGTCAACGGATTGGTGGCGTCGATGACAATCTTCCCTGCGAGTGTGCCAAGGCTCTCAATCACTGTTGAGAGCTCTGTCCACGGCACCGCAAGGAGGATGACGTCTGCCTGCTGTGCGGCATCCGCCACGGCGGCAACATGATAGCCGTTGCCGGTAAGCCGCTTGGCTTTTTCCCCGGTTGGATCGCGGACGGCGAAATCGATGTCATGACCGCAATTGCGCCACGCGCTGCCAAGCGCCTGACCGACATTCCCGGAACCCACGATCACGATTTTCATGTAACCCTCGTTTCGCTTACGTACGCCGTTAGGCGTCGTGATCGAGGTATGAGCATGGCATGTCGCGCGCAAGACAATTGCACGGCCGGTGACGGCGTTTCCGGACGAAATGACCATGTCTTTCAAACCTGTGAATTGTTGCGTGTCCGTGGCGCGTGTGTTAGCAAACCCCCGATTTTGCGAGGGTTTCCGCGGGCTCCCGCGACGTCCTCCGAAGTCGGAATTCCATCTTGGATTCCAAATGTTTGCGCCGCCCCTCCGCGACGGGGTCAGGCCCGTGGGTTGGGATATTTCAAGAGCTGACGATGGCAGCCGAGGGATCGATTGTATCGGGCATGGCCGGACGCTACGCGACGGCATTGTTCGAGCTCGCACGCGACAACAAGGCAATCGACGCGGTGGCGGTCGATCTTGCGCGCTTCGATGCATTGGTCGCCGAGAGCGCTGATCTCAACCGCCTCGTGCGTAGCCCGGTCTTCGGCGCTGAGGATCAAGACAAGGCATTGTCCGCCGTACTCGACCGGACGGAGATCAAGGGCCTCGCCGCGAATTTCCTGCGCGTCATTGCATCGAACCGCCGATTGTTCGCTGTGCGCGACATGACCAAAGCTTTCCGCGCGCTCGTCGCACAACACAAGGGCGAAGTCACCGCGGAGGTGACGGTCGCCGAGCAGCTCAACGATGCCCATCTCGGCGCGCTCAAGGGCGCGCTCAAACAAGTCACCGGCAAGGACGTCGCTCTGGATATGAAGGTTGATCCATCGATCATCGGTGGGCTTGTGGTCAAGCTCGGCAGCCGCATGGTCGATTCCTCGCTCCGCAGCAAACTCAATGCGATCAAGCACGCGATGAAAGAGGCAGGCTGATGGATATCCGCGCCGCGGAAATTTCCGCGATCCTCAAAGAGCAGATCAAGAATTTCGGCCAGGAGGCCGAGGTTTCGGAAGTTGGCCAAGTGTTGTCTGTCGGCGACGGCATCGCCCGCGTCTATGGCCTCGACAATGTCCAAGCCGGCGAAATGGTCGAATTCGAGAATGGTGTGCGCGGCATGGCACTCAATCTCGAGACCGACAACGTCGGCATCGTGATCTTTGGCAATGACCGCGAGATCAAGGAAGGCCAGACCGTCAAACGTACCCGCGCCATCGTAGACGTTCCGGTCGGCAAGGAATTGCTTGGCCGCGTCGTCGATGCGCTGGGCGAACCGATTGACGGCAAGGGCCCGATCAAGTCAAAGGAACGCCGCCGCGTGGACGTCAAGGCGCCGGGCATCATTCCGCGTAAATCGGTGCATGAGCCGATGGCGACCGGCCTCAAAGCCATCGACGCATTGATCCCGATCGGCCGCGGCCAGCGCGAGCTTATCATCGGCGATCGCCAGACCGGCAAGACCGCGATCGCGCTCGATACCATCCTCAATCAGAAGTCGCTCAACGCCTCGGGCGACGAAAAGATCAAACTTTATTGCGTCTATGTCGCGGTCGGACAAAAGCGTTCGACGGTGGCGCAGTTCGTCAAGGTGCTGGAAGAGAACGGCGCGCTCGACTACTCCATCGTTATTGCCGCGACCGCGTCCGATCCGGCACCGATGCAATTCCTCGCGCCGTTTTCCGGCTGCACGATGGGCGAATATTTTCGCGACAACGGCATGCACGCGGTCATCATTTATGACGATCTCTCCAAGCAGGCCGTGTCCTACCGCCAGATGTCGTTGCTGTTACGCCGTCCGCCCGGACGCGAGGCCTATCCCGGCGATGTGTTCTATCTGCATTCACGGCTGCTGGAACGGGCGGCAAAGTTGAACGACGACAATGGCGCGGGCTCGCTCACCGCCTTGCCGGTGATCGAGACGCAGGCGAATGACGTGTCGGCCTATATTCCAACCAACGTGATTTCGATCACCGACGGCCAGATCTTTCTCGAGACCGATTTATTTTACCAAGGCATTCGCCCGGCCGTGAACGTTGGCCTCTCGGTGTCGCGCGTGGGCTCGGCGGCGCAAACCAAGGCGATGAAAAAGGTCGCGGGCAGGATCAAGGGCGAGTTGGCGCAATATCGCGAGATGGCGGCATTCGCGCAGTTCGGCTCGGACCTCGACGCCACGACCCAGCGCCTGCTCAATCGCGGCGCGCGGCTCACCGAGCTCCTGAAACAGCCGCAATTCTCACCGCTGAAAATGGAAGAGCAGGTCTGCGTCATCTATGCCGGCGTCAACGGTTACCTCGATCCGCTTGCCGTCAATCGCATACGCGATTTCGAGCATGGGCTGCTTAACCTGCTGCGGACGAAGCACGCCGATATCCTCGATTCGATCAGCAAATCGCGAGACCTCGACGACGCCACCGGCGCGAAGCTTAAGGGCGTGGTCGATGGCTACGCTAAGACGTTCGCCTGGTTTTCTGTCATGGCCGGGCTTGTCCCGGCCATCCACGACTTGACGTGGAAACAAGAAAGACGTGGATGCCCGGCTCAAGGCCGGGCATGACGAAACACAGGGGTCGCGGCTTGGCCGCGAGATTTGAGACGAAATGGCTTCCCTCAAAGACATGCGCGTTCGCATCGCCGCGACCAAGGCGACGCAGAAAATCACCAAGGCCATGCAAATGGTCGCAGCCTCGAAACTGCGTCGCGCGCAAATGGCGGTGGAGGCCGCGCGTCCCTATGCCGAGCGTATGGGGAAGGTGCTGGGTAACATCGCTTCGTCGGTAACGGACATCAATTCAGCGCCAAAGCTGCTTGTCGGTACCGGGCGCGACCAGACGCATCTGCTCGTGGTCTGCACCGCCGAACGCGGGCTGTGCGGCCCGTTCAATTCCGCGATCGTGCGGATGGCGCGCGAGAAATTGGCGGAAATCAAGGGCGCCGGCAAGGACGTAAAGATCCTTTGCGTCGGCCGCAAAGGTTTCGATCAATTACGCCGGCAGCATGAGAAGCAGATCGTCGAAACGATCGAATTGCGCGGCGTGCGCAATATTGCTTTCGAAAATGCCGAGACAATTGCAAAAAATATCGCGGCGCGCTTCGAGACCGGCGAGTTCGATGTCTGTACGCTGTTTTATTCGCGATTCAAGTCGGTGATCGCGCAGATCCCAACACCGCTGCAGGTTATCCCGCCGCTCTTTCCGGAGAAGCAGGCCGGTGCACAGGCGGATGCTGCTTACGAATACGAGCCGGACGAGATCGATATTCTGGCCGAATTGCTGCCGCGCAATCTCGCCGTGCAAGTTTTTCGCGCGTTGCTCGAAAACGCCGCTTCCGAGCAGGGCGCGCGCATGAGCGCTATGGACAACGCCACGCGCAACGCCGGCGACATGATTCGCAAGCAGACCTTGAAATATAACCGTACGCGTCAGGCGATGATCACCAAGGAGCTGATCGAGATCATCTCCGGCGCCGAGGCGCTTTGACAGAAAAATTTTCGTAACGAGGACGATCCATGGCCAGCAAAGCCAATAAGCAGGGACGCATCGCGCAGGTCATCGGCGCCGTGGTCGACGTGCAATTCGAGGGCGAATTACCCGCAATCCTCAACGCGCTGGAGACAAAGAACGGCGATATTCGACTTGTGCTCGAAGTGGCGCAGCATCTCGGCGAGAGCACGGTGCGCACGGTCGCGATGGACACCACCGAGGGCCTCGTGCGCGGCCAGGACGTGATCGACACCGGCCAGCCGATCGAGGTTCCGGTCGGCGACGAGACACTTGGCCGCATTATCAACGTCGTCGGCGATCCGGTGGATCAGGCGGGCCCGGTAAAGACCAAGGATAAGCGCGCCATTCACCAGGACGCGCCGGCCTATACCGAGCAATCGACGGAAGCCGAGATTCTCATCACCGGCATCAAGGTTGTTGATTTGCTCGCGCCCTACGCCAAGGGCGGTAAGATCGGCCTGTTCGGCGGCGCTGGTGTCGGCAAGACCGTCATCATCATGGAATTAATCAACAACGTCGCCAAGGCGCATGGCGGCTATTCGGTGTTTGCCGGCGTCGGCGAACGCACGCGCGAGGGCAACGATCTTTATCATGAGATGATTGAATCCGGCGTGAACAAGGACCCGAAGAAGAACAACGGGTCGACCGAGGGATCGAAATGCGCGCTGGTCTATGGCCAGATGAACGAGCCGCCCGGCGCCCGCGCGCGAGTTGGCCTCTCCGGTCTCACGGTCGCCGAGCATTTCCGCGACCAGGGCCAGGACGTGCTGTTTTTCGTCGACAACATCTTCCGTTTCACGCAAGCCGGCTCGGAAGTCTCCGCGCTGCTCGGCCGTATCCCCTCTGCCGTGGGCTATCAGCCGCCGCTCGCGACCGACATGGGCGCGCTGCAGGAACGCATCACGACGACGACCCAGGGCTCGATCACCTCGGTGCAGGC
>JACQTM010000154.1 GCA_016210825.1 Hyphomicrobiales bacterium | reverse complement strand
AGTAGGCCGGAAACAAATAGGCGGGCAGTGATGGCCCGCCTCATCAATCATTCATCGATAACCTGTCAGCTGTGATCGCATCGCACCCCGGCGTTTCCATCCGGCGTGTCCATGGAATTTGCCAGCTGAATGTCTCTTCCTCACAAAATGCGGTCTTTGCTATCCAGCATTTGAATGCCGAAACCATTTTCGTAATTTCTCAACCTCTACCGCGTTGGTCCAAGTTGCTCGGCGAAATACGCGATCGTCTTCGAATAGACTTGGCTCTTATTCCATTGCAGCAGCACTTCGAAATTCGCCTGGCCGGGCGAAAAGCCCGCGCCGCGCTTCCAGCCATAGCCTTTGAGATAATTCGCGGTTGAGGCGAGCACGTCCGGCACGCTGCGGACGAGATCGCGCCGGCCATCGCCGTCGTAGTCGATGGCGTATTTCATGTAAGACGACGGCATGAATTGTGTCTGCCCGATCTCACCGGCCCAGGCGCCGCGCATCTGCGCGGGCGCCATGTCGCCACGCGCGACGACGCGCAGCACGTCGAACAATTCGGGACGGAATCGCTCGGGGCGGCGGCAGTCATAGGCGAGCGTCGCGATCGCGCGGATGGTCGAGAATTTTCCGAGATAGGCGCCGAAATCGGTTTCCAGCCCCCAGATCGCAACGAGGATACCGCCCGGCACGCCGAATTGCTGCTCGATGCGCGCGAGTAACGCCGCGTGCCGCGCCATCATCTGCCGTCCCTTGGCGAGGCGCGGTGGCACCATGCGGCCGGAGAATTGCTCGAAGCTCTGGCGGAAGACACCCTGGCGCCGGTCATGGGAGACGACGGCGGCATCGTAGGTGACGCCGGCAAGTCCTGACGTGATGGCGCTCTGCGAAATTCCCTGTGCGGCGGCGTCGCGCTTGACGCCTTCGAGCCAGGCGGGAAAGCCGGCAGGATCATTGCAATCCGCGCGCGCCACACCCCCCGCGACGCTTGCAGTCAGAAGCACGATTGCGGCGAACCACAATGACTTCGGCATCCGCGGTCTCCCAGCTCGACCTCGTAGCGAAACAGCCCCGCGGGCCGCGCGGTCGCAGGCACGAATCGACAACTGCGTGAGAATTTCCACCGATTTGCGGCGGATTGAAGCCTTTCGCACTCAGTTTCCCGGGCGAACGGGCACCCGGCCCCAGACCTGCGCGACGGTGTAGGTCGTAAAGATGGTATCGGGGTGAGCGAGATGCGCGCAGCATTGCGCGACCGCCGCATCGATTTCGGACGGCTGCATGAAGCCGCCCTCGACCATTGGTTTACGCAACGACTCGATGGTCCAGGGCAGGAATTCGGCCATCGGGTCGCCGGCGCGAACGCCGAGGAAGAACGGGCGAAACTGCACGTCCTCAATTCCGGCGTGTCGCATCAACGGATAAAGCCGATGCGCCAGATGAACATCGCCGCCGATTGCCGTGAAGACCATTTCGATTGCGGATTTCAGCCGGTCCCAGGCGGGCAGCGGCGGAAAGCAACGGAAGGTATCGATGTCCGGTTCCTGCAGGGCAACGATACCGCCAGGCCGCGTGAGCCTTGCCGCTTCGGCGAGCAGCCGCTCGGGATGCCCGGCCGTGCTCGCCACAAAACGCGAGTGCACGAAATCGAAGCCGCCGCCCGGAAGGCCGGTCTCGTACGCATTTCCCTCCACAAACTCGACATTGGCCGGCGCCCGCGCGCGGGCGTAATGCAGGAAGGCCGAATCGGCATCGAGGCCGACAACGCGACCGCTCGCACCGACGCGTTCGCTTAGCAGATCCGTGATGCCGCGCGGCCCACAGCCGAGATCGAGGCATTGCCAGCCCGGCCCGACGCCGATGCGATCGAGCATAATTGCGGTATCCGGGGCGATGGCTGCGCCTTGCAAATGCAGACGCTCGATCTCGCCCGTGCGCCGCTCAATGGGATAGCGGCCCCAATCAGCCTCATTCATTCCGTCGGTCCGAAGTCACGTGTGCAGTTAAGCGGGCATCGGCACGTCGCCCATGTCTTTCGGCACCTTGTAGCCCTTCTGCACGGCGGGACGCTTGGCGATCGCCGTGTACCAGCGCATGACATTCGGATATTGCTTCATGTCGATCGTCTGCCACTCGAAGCGCGAGATCCACGGCCAGATCGCGATGTCGGCGATGGAATAGTCGCCGGCGACAAAGTCGCGGCCGGCAAGGCGGCGGTCGAGCACGCCGTAGAGCCGGTGCGCTTCCTTTAAGTACCGCTCCTCGGCATAGGGCGCCTTGCCCTTGTTGTATTTCACGAAGTGATGCACCTGGCCAAGCATCGGCCCAGGACCACCCATCTGCCACATCAGCCATTCGATGACGCGGTAGCGCGGCTCACCGGATTTCGGCAGCAGCTTTCCCGTCTTGTCGGCGAGATAGATCAGGATCGCGCCCGACTCCATGAGCGCGATATTGCTGTCGTGATCGATAATGGCCGGGATGCGGTTATTCGGGGCGATTTTCAAAAAATCCAGCGCGAATTGCTCGTCCTTTGAAATGTCGATCGGATGAACTTTGTAGGGTAAACCAAGCTCTTCGAGGACGATGGAAATCTTGCGGCCATTAGGTGTGGTCCAGGTGTAGAGATCGATCACGATTTAACTATCCTTGTGCTGCGAAAAGAAAAAGGCGGGAAGGTCGTTGGCGGCGCGCATATTGTCATTGCCGGGCTTGATCCGGCAATGCTTACGGCATCTCCGCCGCATCACATAGACGCGACGAATACCGCCGCGCGATTTGATAGGGAGCGGCACTGATGCCCGGGTCAAATCCAGGCATGACAGACAAAGAGAGTGAGTAGCGGCCGTAACTAGTTGCCGGCTGCCGAAGCGACTTTCTCCTCCGCCGCACTGTCTGTGTTGGGCTTGCCCTGGTCTTTGCCCTTGGCGAGCAGACGCTTTCGGGCATGCGCGGCGCGCGCGGCGGCGGCTTTGGCCGCGGCTTTTGCGGCGGCAACTTTGGCGGTGTCGACAATCTTGGCGATCGGCGGCTCGAGACGTGCCTCGATCTTCTTTGCACCGTGGAAGCGCGAAAGCCCGGCCACCCCCTCGCACGGCGCGTAGGCAGGGAGATTCATTGGTAATTCGAGCGACTTCTGCTCGATCCATTTCTCCGGCTGATGGCCGGTGATCTTGTAGACGTAGTTGCGCGTCTCCGCCGGCAGCCGCGAACGGCGGGCGAGCCAATCCTCGACGCGCTTGGGACCCGCGTTATAGGCCGCGGCCGCGAGCCCGAGATTGCCGAAATAACGGATATGCGTCGTCAGATATTGCGCCGAAGCCGGCAAAGCCATGAGCGGGTTGAATGGATCGGCAAGTCCGACCTCCGCTGCGGTTCCCGGCATGAATTGCGCGACCCCTTGCGCGCCGGCGCGGCTGACGAGGTACTGCCGGAAGCTGCTCTCCTGGTAGATCAGGCGCGCGAAGAAGCCGACCGGTAACCCGGCCGACTGCGCCGCGGCGACAATCGTCTCGCAGACCTCGCCAACAGGCACATCGCGCCGCACCCCTAATTCCGGGGGCAAGCTGGCAGTCGTGATTTCGGCATCGTTGCCGATGACGCCCGGCAGACGATCGATTGGCCCGGCAAGCGCGGGTCTACGCGGTAGACTGGCGAGGCGAAAGCGTTCGAAGTCACCGCGAGACGGCGCGCGGTAGGCGGTTTCGGCGGGCTGACTTTCGAGGCGAAAACGTTCGAAATCGCCACGAAAGGGCGATCGGTATTGATCGAGCGCGATCGTCGATGGCGTGACGAACAACGCGACCATTGCATGTAGAAGCACAAAGCGTTTCGACAATGACCCACCGCTTCGCCGAAGGCGCAAACTGACGCTGAAGGCGAGTCCCGACAGTTGAGTTGAATAGTCCCCGAAGTGAGGAGCCGATTTGCTGGGCGAACCGGACGGTTTTGTGAAAATTGTGCGGCGCTAGAAGGGTCTTATCGCGATGCGGGAACGCCGCTTTTAACCGTATTTCGGGGCATTTTCGCCGGCTTTGCAGCCGAGTAGCCGTTTTGCCATTTACCTTGCGGTTTGAAGCCCTTACGGGCAGTTTAGGACCGGAAGGCGGCGCTTCCTTGCATTTGAACCTATTTTGGTCCTGCCGCGACCAATCAGCGAGCCGACCGTCCTACGCGATGCAAGCGACATCAGATGAAGTGCTGATTGCAAGGATTGCGGGTGGCGACCGGCTTGCCATGCAGGTTCTCTACGCACGCCACCATGTGCGCGTTTACCGGTTCGTTCTGCGATTGGTGCGTAACGATTCGGCGGCGGAGGACCTGATCAGCGAGGTGTTTCTCGATGTGTGGCGTCAGGCCGCCAGCTTCGAGGGGCGGTCCGCCGTCACCACCTGGCTCCTGGCGATTGCACGGTTCAAGGCTCTTTCCACGCTGCGGCGCCGGCCGGAGGAAGAGCTGGACGATGAGATGGCGGGCGCCATCGAGGACCCCTCCGACGATCCGGGGCGGACTCTCGAAATAAAGGAAAAGAGCGAAATCCTGCGCAAGTGCCTCACCGCGCTTTCGCCGGAACATCGGGAGATCATCGATCTTGTCTACTACCACGAGAAATCTGTGGAAGAAGTGGCGGAGATCGTCGGTATCCCGGAGAACACCGTGAAGACGCGCATGTTCTACGCGCGAAAGAAACTGGCAGAGCAACTCAAAGCGGCGGGAATTGAAAGAGGTTGGCCATGATGACGTCGAAGAATGAAGCGAACGGGCACGAGGACATCGAAGCCCTGCTTCCGTGGCATGCAGCGGGAACGCTGAGCCAGCGCGACGCGGCGCGCGTGGAGCGCGCGCTCAAGACCGATAAGGAACTAGCGCGCCGCTACGACCTCGTGCGCGAGGAGCTCGCCGAAACCATCCACCTTAATGAAACGTTGGGTGCGCCGTCGACGCGCGCGCTCGACCGCCTATTCAAGAAAATCGACGCCGAGGCACCGCGCACGCGGCGTGTCTCGCTCGATCTCACGGCACGCATTACAACTTTCATCGCCGGCTTCTCACCGCGCACGCTCGCCTTTTCGGCTGCGGCGGCCGCGCTCGCCATTATGCTGCAGGCCGGCGTCATCACCGGCGTCCTGATCAAGGATCGTGGCACACAGGGCTACGAGACTGCATCCCAAGGTCCGGCGCAGACTGCTGCCGACGGCGTGTTCGTGCGCGTGCGGTTTAATCCGCAGGCCAGCGCGGCTGATATCAACAGGTTTTTAGAAACCAACAAGGCAAGCATCGTCGGTGGCCCGACCGAGAGCGGTCTGTTCCGCGTCAAGGTCGCCGTGACCGGACTGCCAAAGTCGGAAATCACCCGCCTTGTCAAGCAGATGCAGGATGACAAGACCGTCGGCATGCTCGCCAGCGAGTAGCAGGCGGAGGCACGCCTTAAAAGCGGCATCTTGGTGGCTGACCTTGTATTATCCGGTTTGGAGATCCGTCATGCGTCAGAACACGAGCTTCCGCGTCGGCTTGGTGATGGCCGCGGCGGTGGCGTTTGGCTTCGGCGTCTCGACGCAAACCTTAGCCGCTCAGATTTCGACACAAGGGCCGAGTATTGGCCCGCGCGCGCCCAGCATCTCGCCGGTGGCGCCACGGATTGATCCGCATTTCTCGCGCGGTGGAACGACCGGCTATCAAACGCAAAGTCATACCGGCGACGGCGGCTTGAAATCGCAGATCAAGAAGCCGTCCGGGCCCGCGAACCAATCCGGCCAGCAGGCCGGTGGCGGCGCGGTCAATGTGCCGGCCATGAACAATGAAGTGCTCATCGAGGTGAGCGGTACGCCGACCGCCGGGCAGGTCGATGCCTTGGCCAACCGGCACCGCCTGACGCGCGTCGAATCCTACAGCCTGCCGCTGACCGGCACGACATTCTTCCGCTGGCGCATCTCCGATGGCCGTTCTGTTAATTCGGTGCTCAACGGCCTGCGTGCGGATAGTGCGGTTCTTTCGGTGCAGCGAAATTTCATCTTTAAGGCCAACCAGAGCCAGGTCAGTACGGCCAATCCAGGCCAGATCAGCGAACTCACCGCAGGCGACCCGGCGCAATACACGCTGGCTAAACTCCACTTGTCGCGCGCGCACGGTTTGGCTCGCGGCGAAAAAGTGCTGGTCGCGGTGATCGATTCCGGCATCGATGTTACCCACCCCGAGCTCGCGGGCGTGATCGTCGATAGCTTCGATACCTTGTCCAAGCCCGAACCGCCGCATACGCACGGCACCGCGATCGCCGGTGCGATTGCCTCCCACGTGCGCCTGCGTGGCGTCGCGCCATCGGCGCGCATTCTCGCGGTGAACGCCTTTGGCGCAACATCCGATAGCGCCGAGGGCACGACCATGAACGTCTTGCGTGCACTCGATTGGTCGGTGGCGCACGGCGCGCGCATCATCAACATGAGTTTTGCCGGCCCAAACGATCCGGCATTACGCCGCGCGCTCGCTATTGTGCGGCAGCGAGGCATCGTCATGATCGCGGCTTCCGGCAATGCCGGGGCAAAGTCGCCGCCGCTCTATCCAGCCGCGGATCCCAATGTGATCGCGGTGACGGCGACCGATGCCCAAGACAAGTTGTTCGTGGCGGCCAATCGCGGTCCGCACATCGCGATTGCTGCGCCTGGCGTTGATATCCTTTTGCCCGCACCCGGTGCGGGCTATCAGGTAACCTCGGGGACATCGTTTGCCGCCGCGCACGTGAGCGGCGTCGCCGCCTTGATCCTCGAGCGGCGGCCCGATCTCAGCCCCGATCAGGTCAAGAAGATCCTGATTGCGACGAGCAAAGATCTTGGACCCAAGGGACGGGACGATCTGTTCGGCGCGGGACTTGCCGATCCCTATAAGGCGATCCTGTCGCTCGGCACCCAGGCGGTCGAGACCTCGGCAACCGCGCCGGCGCGCTAGAGCGCGATCCGCCGAAGTGGGAACCGGTTCGGCGTAAGATCGCGCGAAAAACCAAAGACTCTAACCTCTTTCGTCATCCAGATTCCGTCATCGTGGGGCAATGCGGTGCATCATGATGCACGGCATTCTCTATGACTTGGCCGCTTTTCCTCACATTAACGTGAAGCACAATTGCGCCGGCATTTGAACCCATCGCGCTCCCGCGGTGACAAACGGGCATCGGGCCAGCAATGGCCGGTTTTGTCAGGAGTCGACCGATGTCGGCGAACAGGACCATCGTCGCGGGTGCGCTCGCAGCGATTATTTTTGTCGCCGGCTTGACGGTCGCGAACGGCAAAGCCAACGCCCGGCCATACTGGGGCACTTTCGCCATCGAAAGTGTCACCGGCAAGCTGGTTCGAAGCGGCGCAGTTCGCGCCACTACACCGGATTTTGCTTACGTGGCCGAACCCGGCTTTCAACGCTGTAGCTTCGTCGCCCGCTATGACGCGCAAGGCAACGTCGCCGGTGTCGTGAAAGCCTGTACGGTCACCGCGTACTAAACCCCGAGTTGCGATCGGCGCATGCGCCCCTTCCACCCCGGCGCCGTTCGCTTCGCCCGCCCGGTCGGCACCCGACCGGGCGGGATTCCCCCTTTTCACCGGTCCAAGCATGGTTGCGGGTCTCTGGTACTTACCGGCAGTTCATGGTGTGATGACCATGCATGGCT
>JACQTM010000155.1 GCA_016210825.1 Hyphomicrobiales bacterium | reverse complement strand
GCTGCAAGGCAAGCTTGTCGCGGCGCAGATCGATGCCCTGCTCCTTCTGAAACTCGTCGGCGAGATAATTGACGAGGCGCATGTCGAAGTCCTCGCCGCCCAGGAACGTGTCGCCGTTCGTGGACTTCACCTCGAACACGCCGTCGCCGATCTCGAGAATGGATATATCGAATGTGCCGCCGCCGAGGTCATAGACCGCGATCGTGCCAGTCTTGCTCTTGTCGAGGCCATAAGCGAGCGCCGCTGCCGTCGGCTCGTTGATAATGCGTAGCACATCGAGACCCGCGATCTTGCCGGCGTCCTTGGTCGCCTGGCGCTGGGCATCGTTGAAATAGGCGGGGACGGTGATAACGGCCTGCTCGACCTTCTGCCCGAGATGCGCTTCCGCCGTCTCCTTCATTTTTTGCAGGATGAAGGCGGAGATCTGCGAGGGCGAATAAGTCTTGCCGTCGGCCTCGACCCAGGCGTCGCCGTTGGAGGCTTTGACGATCTTATAGGGGACGAGCTTCTTGTCCTTCTCCACCATCGGATCGTCATAGCGCCGTCCGATTAGGCGCTTGACCGCGAAGAAGGTCTTTTCCGGATTTGTAACGGCCTGGCGTTTGGCCGGCTGGCCGGTGAGCCGCTCGCCGTCGTCGCTGAAGGCGACGATCGAGGGTGTCGTCCGCATACCTTCCGCGTTCTCGATGACTTTCGGCGTCTTGCCTTCCATCACCGCGACGCAGGAATTGGTGGTGCCGAGGTCGATGCCAATGACCTTGCCCATGGTCTGATCCTTTCTTTCAGGCAGATCGGCCGGGCCCTTGCCGGCACCCGGACGGAAAGAACGCGCGGACCTGCCGCGCGGAATTCCCTGATCCGATCCCCTCATAACCAGTTTGGCCGCAGCCCCGCGGCGTCTTCGCACATATAGGCGAGCCGTGATGTGCCGCAAGGACTTGTACGTCGGGCTCGCGGGAAAACGGCTCTTCGATCCGGTGGGTAGCGGTTAACGCACCTAGCGGCCGCCGTGGGCCGGTCATGGTAGGGCCGGCCAAGGCAGGCGTGATTGGATGACCGGCGCGTTTCCGGGAGTCCTCGAGGCAACCGGGTATGACGGCGGGATTGCAGCCACCGGATGGACGCGGATGACCGGTGCGCATAGATAAGCCCCAGAGGAGAACAAGCCATGATGCTTTCGCAGCTTCGGCTGCTCATATCCGCCGCTTTGCTTGCGGCAGTTTTCGTTACACCGGCGCAAGCGGCGGATCCGAGCTTTCCGCCCGGCTCGCGTATCGGGCTCGCGCCGCCAGCGGGCATGACGCCCAGTCGCACCTTCCAGGGCTACGAAGACACCAGCAAGAAAGCAGCGATCCTGATCTTCGAGATGCCGGCGCGCGCCTTTTCCGACCTCGACAAGGTGATGAATGCCGACGAGATCAAGCGCCACGGCATCAAGACGGAAAAGCGCGAGGAGATATCCATCAAGGACGGCAAGGCCGTTCTCATTCGCGGCTCGCAGGAAGCCAACGGGCAGCGCATACGCAAGTGGCTGATGATCGCGGGATTACCCGAGATCACCGCGCTCATTACCGTCGAGATTTCGGAAAGCGCGAAGGATTCCTACACCGATGCGATCGTGCGCGGGGCGCTCGCCAGCGTGGTGAGTCGCCCCGCCCCGATCGAGGAGCAACTCGGGCTGCTGCCGTTTAAATTGACCAAGCTCGCCGGATTTCGCGTCGTGCGCGTCATTCCCAATGCCGTCATGCTGACCGACGGCCCCAAAGACGACGCCGAAGTCACCGAGCAATCGCAATTCCTGGTTGCGATCGCGCCGGGTGCGCCCCCGCAAGAGGCCGATCGCGGCATATTTGCCCGGCAAGTCCTCGCCGAATTTCCGATCGCCAAGAATATGCGCGTGACGTTCTCCGAGCCGCTCCGCCTCAACAATCAGCAGGGCTACGAGGTGCGCGCGGAAGGAAAGGACACCCGTAACGGCGGCGATCTCACTGTGGTGCAATGGCTGCGCTTCGGCGGCGGCGGTTATTTGCGGAGCGTCGGCGTGTCGGCCAAGGACAAGTGGGCCGAATTGTTTCCCCGCTTTCGCGAAATTCGCGACGGCATCGAGCCGCGCTAAGCCGTCTCAATTGCCGCCGGTTTCCGGCGCGGTATTGTCATTGGCTTGCGCGTCAGCTGCGGGCGCCGCCCTTGGCCCACCCTTTGCGACCGCGACCATAGCCGGCCGCAAGACGCGATCGCCGATCATGTATCCGGGCTGAACGACCTGAACGATGTGTCCGGACGGAACCGAGGCGTCGGGAATCTCGTACATCGCCTGATGCACGTTGGGATCGAATTTCTCGCCGAACGGATCGAATTTCTTCACGCCGTTCTTTTCCAGTATCTTGAGCAGCTCGCGTTCGGTCAACTCGACGCCGTCGATCAGCGCGTTAACACTCTGCTCGGCGGCGGTGCGAACCTCCGGTGCAACCGCGTCGAGCGCGCGGTGCATATTGTCGGCAATCCCGAGGATGTCGCGGGCGAAGGATGCGATGCCATAGAGCCGCGCGTCGGCGACTTCGCGTTCGGTTCGCCTGCGTAAATTCTCCATCTCCGCAAGCGCTCGCAGTAACTTGTCCTTCAATTCGGTGACTTCCTTGGCGGTGGCGGCAATCGGATCGAGTGCTTGCTCGGGCGCGGCACCTTCGGGCGCAGGTGTAACTGGCGCGCCATTGTCATCAGGCTTGGTAGCCGCGGCGTCCGGCGCGCGTGCGGTCGTGTCCGTCATATCCTCATTCCGAGTGTTTGGGGTCACAGCGCAACGGATATCAGGATTCGGAAACGAAAAATCAAGCGGTTAGATCAGTTGGAAATCAGCTTGCTGACCACCTTGGCGGTGAAATCTACCATCGGAATGACGCGCGCGTAATTGAGCCGGGTAGGCCCGATCACGCCGATAACCCCTACGATCCGTCCCGATCCGTCGCGATAGGGGGCGATGATGGTCGAAGAACCGGACAGCGAAAACAACTTATTCTCCGAACCGATGAAAATACGCACGCCGTCGGCGCGCTCAGCCCGGCCAAGCAAATCCACCACTTCGCGCCGGGTTTCGAGATCGTCGAAGAGCAGGCGCACGCGCTCGAGATCCTCTACCGCCTTGAGATCGTCGAGCAGATGCGACTGACCGCGTACGATCAACTTGCGATCATCGCGCTCTCCGCCCGACCAGCTGGCGAGTCCCGCAGCCACGATTTTTTGCGTCAATTGATCAAGCTCGGCGCGTCCGGCTTCGAGCGCCCGTTCGAGTTCGGCGCGCGCTTCGCCGAGCGTCCTGCCGCGAATGCGTGCGTTGAGAAAATTCGACGCCTCGGTCAGCGCCGAGGTTGGCAATCCCGCGGGCACGCTCAAGATCCGGTTTTCCACCTGACCGTCCTCGGCGACAAGCACGACTAGGGCGCGTTC
>JACQTM010000164.1 GCA_016210825.1 Hyphomicrobiales bacterium | reverse complement strand
TTCGAATACATGGTGATGAAGCGCCGGTAGGAGTCGTAGGCAAAGCGCTTGTCGCCGGACTTTTTCGCCAGCGCCTCCACGGTCTTATCGTTGAGGCCAAGATTGAGCACCGTATCCATCATGCCCGGCATCGAGGCGCGCGCACCGGAACGCACCGAGACGAGCAATGGATTGTCCGCATCGCCAAAACGCTTGCCGGTTAGCTTGCCGATGTGGCCGAGCGCGACCTCGACCTGGGCACGAAGCTCGGCCGGATACGATTTCTCGTTTGCGAGGTAATAAGTGCAGACCTCGGTGGTGATGGTGAAGCCGGGCGGCACCGGCAGGCCGAGATTGGCCATCTCCGCGAGGCCCGCTCCCTTGCCGCCGAGCAGGTCGCGCATGCCGGCTTTGCCTTCGGCCTTACCGTCACCGAAGGTGTAGACCCATTTCGTCATCGACCACGTTCCAAGGCTCGATCCCGCAATTCATTGCTTCTCGTCATGGCGCGCTTCTTGGCGCGTTTGCAGGGCTGTTTCAATGATCAAATGGGCAACGCTGCCGCCCGGCCGAGTGCAGCCAGTCGGCACGCCGCCCGCATTTGACGCCGGTCGTTACCGGACACAACAAAATGCACGGCGCGGTCAGAACCGGATGATGCCAAGACCGAGGATTCCGACAACGATGAGGTAGATCGCGACGATGAAATTGAGCAGCCGGGGAATGAGCAGGATCAGGATCCCGGCGATCAGAGCAACAATCGGCTGCAGCTGGGCAATGGTGATGGTCATGTGAGGTCTCCTTGATAAGCCGCAATGGGAGTAGGCGGCGGTGGGCCGCCGGTTCCCGGCAGCGGCCATTGTGGTCGAGCCGCCGGGCGGGCGACAGAGGCATTTTCGCTGACTGCCAAACGGTGTGGAAAGGGCATCAACGCGGAAACCATGGCGTGACAATCGCCTTGACAGCGGCGGCGCAACACGTTGGGTTCAGGCACTGCGGCAAGAGGAGATTTAAGGGGTAAAACCATGGCGAAGCGAGCGAAGGCGAGTAGATCCAGCAAGAAGGGCTTCAGATTAAGCGCGCCGAAGCGGCCGATCTTCCTGATTTCACTGGTGCTGGCGATCGTGGCGTTGGCGTCGGCGGTGATCCCTATCCTCCTCATCGCTCCGCACGCCTTCTGGCTCGTGATCATCGCTTACATCCTGCTCGCGCTCGGTGTTGCGATGAGGGGGCTATAGCCGCGGCGCAATTTTCCGCATCGCGAAGAACCCGTCTTGACAGCGGCCCGCCATCGCGGTCCGCTTGAGATGGTCCGGCGCTAGTGCCGGTTTCGTATGGGGGGCCAACATGCCCAAATTGAATGCACCATCTCAGGTCATCTTTCTGATTTCGCTGATCCTCGCCATTGTCGCGGTGATCGGCGTCTTCGTTGTCATCCCCTTCGTCACCCTCTACGCCTTCTGGATCGCGATCGTCGCCTATGTCGTGCTCGCGCTCGGCTGCGTGCTGAAAGGGATGTAGCGAAATCGACGCCGGGATGGGGCGCCGGCGGTTTCTAGAGCATGATCCGTTCAGATTGAACCAGATCATGCTCTAGAGTCTTTGGTTTTTCGCGCGATCTTACGCCGAACCGGTTCCCACTTCGGCGGATCGCGCTCTAGATACCGCGCGGATGGCCGGGTCGTTCCCGGCCATCATCGTTTTTGGGGGCGGATGTTTTCGGCGCAACACCAGATATCGACGCTGCACCCTCTTCGTCATCCTGAGGCGCCCGCCGCAGGCGGGCCTCGAAGGGTGACGGCCATAAGAGCGAACTGTCACCCTTCGAGGCTCGCCGCTTACGCGGCTCGCACCTCAGGGTGACGGTGTGGCTTACCCCTCGATCTTGGAGAAATCCGCCACCGCGCGCGTCGCCTCGCGGATTTCGTTGAGTAGCTTTAGCCGGTTTTCGCGCAGCTTCGCGGCGTCGGCCAAATCAGTCACATTGACCGTGACCTTATCGAAGAAGGCATCGACCGCAGGGCGTAAGCGCGCCATCGCGGTCATGGCGGCGGCGAAGTCTTCCTTGGCCACGGCGGCGGAGGCGTCTTTCTTCGCGGCGTCGATGGCCGCGGCGAGCGCCTTCTCTTCGGCCTGCTGATAGAGCTTGGTATCGGGCGCGCCGGTGTACTCGCGTTTGTCCTTCTTTTCCTCGATGCGGATGATGTTGGTGGCGCGTTTGTATCCGGCGAGCAAATTCTTGCCGTCGTCGGTGTCGAGAAATTTGCCCAAAGCCTCCACGCGATCGACGACCGACACGAGCTTCTGTTGACCCTGCACGAGGGAGCCCGCCGCCAGAACCGCACTGACCAGGTCATGCCTCGCCTTTTGATCGCGAAGCTGGACAATTAATCTGTCCTCAAAGAACGCCATCAGACTGTCGATCGCGGCGGCAACCTCGAGATATGCCCTTCCGAGAACATTCTTCCAGTGCCATTCAACGATAGTGCGAAGGACGAGCGGTAAACGGTTGTCGAGGATGATGCGAATGACACCCAGCGCTGCGCGCCGCAGTGCGAACGGATCTTTCGATCCGGTGGGTGTTTCATCAATATCCCAAAAGCAAACAAGAAGATCGATCTTATCCGCAAGCGCGACAGCGACCGAGATCGGATCGGCGGGCACGAGATCGTCGGGGCCCTTCGGGCTGTAGTGATCCTCGATAGCGTGTGCGACGGCTTCGTCCTCGCCCTGCACCTCGGCGTAGTATTTCCCCATCAAGCCCTGTAGCTCGGGGAATTCGCCGACGACTTCGGTAAGCAGGTCGGCCTTGCACAGCTTCGCCGCGCGCTCGACCTTTTTCTTGTCCGCCTTGACCAGCGGTGCAAGCTCGACGGCAAGGCGCGAAATACGCAAAATGCGCTCAGCTTGCGTCCCCAATTTCTCGTGGAAGACGATGCTCTTGAACTTCGGCAGCCGGTCTTCAAGCCGCGTTTTTAAATCGGTTTCGTAAAAGAATTTCGCGTCGGCAAGCCGCGCGCGGATGACGCGCTCGTTGCCGGCGACGATCTCCTTGCCGCCGTCGCCCGCCTCCATGTTCGAGACCATAATGAACTTGTTGACAAGCTTCGCCGTCGAAGGATCGCGCAGGACGAAACACTTTTGATTGTTGCGGATGGTGGCGCGGATGACTTCATCGGGGATGGCGAGAAACGCCTTGTCGAACGACCCCATCATCACCACCGGCCACTCGACAAGGCCGGCGGTTTCCGCGAGCAGGCCCGCATCATCAACCAGCTCGAAGCCTTGCGCGAAGGCGAGATTTTTCGCCTCAGTGAGAATGATCTCCTGCCGCCGCACGGGATCGGCGATGACCTTGGCCTTCTCAAGCTTGGCGACGTAATCGGACTGGCGGCGCACCTTGATCGCAGAGGGCGCCATGAAGCGGTGGCCGTAAGTTGTGTCGCCTGAGGCGATCCCATCCACAGTGAAATTCACGATGTCCGGCTCCTCGGTCTCAGGACCGAATGTGGCGACGATGGAATGCAACGGGCGCACCCATTTCAGGGAGCTTGTATCAAAAGAATCTGAGTCAAAAGCTGCTGAGACGAAAGCACCTTTCGCAGACTGTTCACCCCAGCGCATCGACTTCGGCCAGGGAAAAGAGCGCACGACCTCCGGCACGATCTCGGCGATCACCTCGATGGCCGGGCGGCCCTTACGCGCGATCACGGCGACGTAGAAATCGCCCTTCTTCTCGTCCTTCTCGATCTTGGCGTCCTTGATGGATTTCAAGCCGGTGCTTTTCAGAAAACCGTCGATGGCGCCCTGCGGCGCGCCGACGCGCGGGCCTTTCTTCTCCTCGCGCAGGTCCGCCTGCCGCGCCGGCAGGCCGTGGACCGCGAGCGCGAGGCGGCGCGGCGTCGCGAAGGTTTTCGCGCCCTCATAGACGAGGCCCGCCGCCACAAGCTTGTCGGTCACGAGCTTCTTTAAATCCTCCGCCGCGCGCGCTTGCATGCGCGCGGGGATTTCCTCAGAGAAGAATTCGAGCAGGAGGTCGGGCATGGCGGCGCGCTATTTTCTCCCCTCCCCCTTGTGGGGAGGGGTCGGGGGTGGGGGTCCATCGTGAGGCGGTGTTTTTGCCACAAGCATCCACCCCCCTCCCCGACCCTCCCCCACAAGGGGGGAGGGAACAGTTTTGCGCTGTAGGGAGGAGAATAGATATCTCACAGCTGCAAATGACTGTTGTCGCAGAACGGCGGACGCTTGGTGCGCTTGCAGCGGCAGAACATCACCTTGCGATTTCGCTCGGCCTTCCATTCCAGCGGCTCGAAGCCGGTGCCCTCGTGCGAGCCGCCGCAGAACGGCTGCGATTTCGAGCGGCCGCAGCGGCACCACCAGTAGGTTTCGCCGGCGACCACTTCGACGAGGATCGGCTCGCGCCCGCCAATTTGCGGTTCAGTCATGCGTTCATTCCTGCTTCAGTCTCCCCCGCAGGAGAGCGGCTTTCTTCTCCCCTCCCCACCCGGGCCGCGCTTGCGCGCGCCCGGGCGCAGGCTCTTGTGGGGAGGGGAAAAAGAAGATTACGCCGCCCCTCCTCCCTCGGTCGCAAGCCACGCCTCGCCGCAAGCTTTCGCCAGTTCGCGGACGCGCAGAATGTAGCTCTGGCGCTCGGTCACCGAGATGACGCCGCGCGCGTCGAGCAAGTTAAAGACGTGGCTTGCCTTGATGCACTGATCGTAGGCCGGCAGCGCCATGAGATGGCGGCGCTTGTTGCCGGGTTCTTTTTCGTTTTTTTGCCAGCCGGCGTCGAGATACTTCTTGCACGCGGCTTCCGCCATCTTGAATTGCTCGAACAGCATGCCGGTGTCGGAATACTCGAAATTGTGCCGCGAATATTCCTGCTCGGCCTGCAGGAAGACATCGCCGTAGGTGACTTTCGCCTCGCCGTCGCGGCCGTTGAAGTTCAGATCGAACACGCGGTCCACGTCCTGCACATACATGGCAAGGCGCTCTAGGCCGTAGGTGAGCTCGCCCGCGACCGGCGCGCATTCGAAGCCGGAGACATGCTGAAAGTAAGTGAATTGCGAGACTTCCATGCCGTC
>JACQTM010000153.1 GCA_016210825.1 Hyphomicrobiales bacterium | reverse complement strand
GTGATGCGTTGTCACCTTGTGAAGGATGCGCACGGTATACGCACGGTCTTGCGCCAAAAATATTGAGCAAGTCACGCTGAATAGTTCCGTTCAAAAACTTATTTGGCGATGCGCAAGTTGGCGAGATTTTGCGCGATCGAGGAGAACACGCCGTTCAGTTCGCTCGCCTGATCGACGTCGTAAAACATGTCGGGCTTGGTGGCGCAATTTCTCAGTAGATCGGCGTTGCCGTCGATAACGCGCACGGTGTAGATGCGGATATTCGCTGCCTTGATGTTGTCACAGGCCTTCTGCGTACGCGCATCGATGGCTGTCGGGCTCGTGGTCCACCGGTTCTGCGTATTCTTTCCATCGGTCAGCAGGATGATGACCTTGTCGAGATCGGGCTGCGAGGACGACGCCTCGGTGAACGGCAAACTCGGCGTCAGTGCGTGCCAGCCCCATACCAGCCCGATGGTGATGTTGGTATTGCCGTTCGGATTCATCGCTTCGGTGGTCAATTTCAAGGCCTGCCAATCATTCGTCAGCGGGCGCATTTTTACGAGCGCGCCGTTGTTGCTGCATTGAGTGGCGGGATAAGAGGTCGTATTCGACCCAGGATTTGGCGGAGTATCGCTGACATCGTTGTTCTGGGTGCGATCCTCCAGGCATCCGATCCAGGTGTTTTTTTCCCACTGGTTATCGAAATCCACCCATGCCGCAGCCGACTTGTGATCCTGGTCGACGCGGACGGTGGTATCGAATGGAATGATCGCGACCTTTACATCGTCGGGATTCTTGCCGGCTTTTTGCAGCGTTTCGAGAAGTTTCAAAACGGCCTTTTTGAGCTCGACGATCTTGCCGCCGTTGGCCATCGAGCCGGTATTGTCGAGCACCAGTGCAATCTCAAGCCTCTTCATTCCCCACAAGATCTCGGAGGTCGCGGAAAAATTGATCTGCGACAGCCCCAGCAGATTTGTGAATACCGTGTTGACCGACGCGGTGCCTGTCAGTTTGAGCGAGAAGCTGCCCTGCTGTGGCGCACTGAATTGGTATGAGACGGAAACATTATTTGCCTCTGGGCTATTGAAGAGGGCGTTGAAATAACCGTTCATCTTCGCCGTCATCGCGTCAGCGGATAGCGAGGCAGCATCCTTTGACAGCATCAGTCCGGTCGAATCGAGCGCGCCTTGCATTGCCGTTCGGACGGAACTCGCGCGGCTATAATCGACCGCGGCTCCGGTAAAACCCATAATGGGAACTATCGCGAGCGCGAGAAACGGCGCCACGGATGCCTTCTTATCGCGCAAGAAATGGGTGAGCATGCTGCCTCGCCATCCAGCTTTCGATACGTAGTCTCACGAACATGCTCGGAATGATTTGATAAGCCGTGTGCACAGAGGCTAAGATTTCCGGGGAAGTTGCCGTGAATTGTCCGCATTTGGGTTAACCAATTGGCATCGGCGAAGGATGCGGGACACGGCGGCCAAGGGGTGACCCGACCAAAGTTTAGGCGGCGGTGGCGATCTGGAAGGATTTTGCTATCGTCATTATGATGAACATAGCCTTGATTGGCTTACTTGCTCCGACCCTGCTTGCTGCACGCTTTACCAATGGACGATGCAACGACGACAATTATGACATTGCGTGCCGCCGCAATGCACCGTGCCCATTTCGCTGCGCGGATGGGTGATGACGAGCGCAGACGGCGCGGGGATTCCGAGGGGCCGGGGACGGCCGTCATCAGCAAGACGAAGCCGCAGACCAAGCGGCCGAGCCTCTATCGCGTACTATTGCTCAACGACGACTACACGCCGATGGAATTCGTGGTCCACGTTCTGGAGCGGTTTTTCAACAAGGACCGTGAGACCGCCACACGAATCATGCTTCATGTGCATCATCACGGGATCGGGGAATGCGGCATCTATACCTACGAGGTCGCGGAAACAAAAGTGACACAGGTCATGGACTTTGCCCGCAAACATAATCATCCTTTGCAATGCGTGATGGAAAAGAAGTAAGGCAGGTGGGAAAGAAGTAGGGGCTGGGTAGGTAAGGGACGGCAATGCCAAGTTTTTCGCGCAGCCTCGAACAGTCGCTCCACCGGGCGCTTGCGCTAGCCAATGAGCGCCACCACGAATACGCAACGCTGGAGCATCTGCTGCTGGCGCTGATCGATGATTCCGACGCCGCCGCGGTGATGCGCGCCTGCAACGTCGATCTCGACAAGCTGCGCCGCAACCTCGTCGCCTATCTCGAGTCGGAGCTGGAGAACCTGATCACCGAGGCGAGCGAGGATTCCAAACCCACGGCCGGCTTCCAGCGCGTCATCCAGCGCGCCGTCATCCACGTGCAATCCTCCGGCCGCGAGGAGGTGACCGGCGCCAACGTGCTGGTTGCGATCTTCGCCGAGCGTGAGAGCCATGCCGCCTATTTCCTGCAGGAACAGGACATGACCCGCTATGACGCGGTGAACTACATCAGCCATGGCATCGCCAAGCGGGCGGGCATGTCGGAATCGCGCCCCGTGCGCGGTGTCGACGAGGAGACCGAGACCAAAACCGGCGACGAGCCGAAGAAGAAGGGCGACGCCCTCGACGCTTATTGCATCAACCTCAACAAGAAAGCGCGCGATGGCAAGATCGATCCCCTAATCGGCCGCGACCCCGAGATCAGCCGTACAATCCAGGTGCTCTGCCGCCGGCAGAAGAACAATCCGCTATTTGTCGGCGACGCCGGTGTCGGTAAGACCGCGATCGCCGAAGGGCTCGCGCGCCGCATTGTGCACGGCGAGGTCCCCGACGTTCTGAGGAACTCCACCGTCTTCGCCCTCGACATGGGCACGCTGCTCGCGGGCACGCGCTATCGCGGCGATTTCGAGGAGCGGTTGAAGCAGGTCATCAAGGAGATCGAGGCTTATCCCGGCGCGATTATGTTCATCGACGAGATTCACACAGTGATCGGCGCCGGCGCCACCTCGGGCGGTGCGATGGATGCCTCGAACTTGCTCAAACCCGCGCTTGCCTCGGGTACGGTTCGCTGCATCGGCTCAACCACCTACAAGGAATACCGGCAATACTTCGAAAAAGACCGCGCGCTGGTGCGCCGTTTCCAAAAAATCGACATCAACGAACCGACAATTCCCGATGCAATCGAAATCATGAAGGGTCTCAAGCCTTATTTCGAGGACTACCACAAGCTCAAATACACCAATGACGCCATCAAGGCGGCGGTCGAACTTTCCGCGCGCTACATCCATGATCGCAAGCTGCCGGACAAGGCGATCGACGTGGTCGATGAATCCGGTGCGGCGCAAATGCTGCTACCCGAAAGCCGCCGCAAGAAGACGATCGGGATTAAGGAGATCGAAACCACCATCGCCACCATGGCGCGAATCCCGCCGAAGACCGTGTCTAAGGATGATGCCGCAGTGCTCCAGCATCTCGAGCAGACGCTGAAGACGACGGTCTATGGCCAAGATAGGCCGATCGAGGCGCTCGCGGCCTCGATCAAACTCGCGCGCGCTGGGCTCCGTGAGCCGGAAAAGCCGATCGGCTGCTACCTTTTCTCCGGCCCGACCGGTGTCGGCAAGACGGAAGTGGCAAAGCAACTCGCGGCTAGCCTTGGCGTCGAACTGATCCGCTTCGACATGTCGGAATATATGGAGCGCCACACGGTATCGCGGCTGATCGGCGCACCGCCCGGCTATGTCGGCTTCGATCAGGGCGGATTGCTCACCGATGGGGTCGATCAGCACCCCCATTGCGTGCTTCTCCTCGACGAGATCGAAAAGGCACATCCCGATCTTTTCAACGTGCTTCTGCAGATTATGGATCACGGCAAGCTCACCGATCACAACGGCAAGCAGGTCGATTTTCGCAACGTGATCGTGATCATGACGACGAACGCGGGCGCCGCCGAACACGACAAGGGGACAAACGGTTTAACACGCAACAAGCGTGAGGGTGACGACATCGAGGCGATCAACAAAATGTTCGCGCCGGAATTCCGCAACCGGCTCGACGCCATCATCACGTTCAACCATCTCTCGCCGGAGATCATCGCCAAGGTGGTGGAGAAATTTGTCCTTCAGCTCGAGGCGCAGCTCGCCGATCGCGACGTCACCATCGAGTTGTCCGACGAGGCGACGAAGTGGCTGATCAGGCACGGCTATGACGAGCAGATGGGGGCGCGGCCAATGGCGCGCGTCATTCAAGAGCACATCAAGAAGGCACTCGCCGACGAGGTGCTGTTCGGCAAGCTCAAGGCCGGCGGCCATGTGCGCGTCATTCTGGAAACCGACGAGGCCGGTGCCGAAAAGCTTAGTTTCGAATTCCTCGATGGTCCGGTGACGCCGAAGCCCGAGAAGCTGCCAGTGCCAGTGCGCGCAAGACCCAAACGCAAGTCGCCGCGCCGCCCGAAACCCTCGGGACCCAAAGGCGGCGGCACCCGCGGCTCGGTGCCCAAGGTGCCGCTGGTGAAGGTTTAGAGCCGGTCGCCGCAAAGCTTCAAAGGCCGGGCCATGTCCCGGCCTTCTTCGTTTGCGTTGCCTGCATGCGTCCCACGCGCGGCGGAGCGATTGCGCAGCAACGCACCGTGTGAGACATCGAACACAACCCCGATGGCCACGCAATCGCCAGTCGCGCCCCCACTCGCGCCGCCGAAATCGCCACGGCCGTTCGTCGCTGGCTTACGTACTGCCCTGACTTCGGTGTTCAGTCTCGTTCTATTCGGCACCTATCTCGGCATTGGCGCGCTTGCCCACGATTTTGGATTCAGCGTGCATTGGATAGTGGCCGCGACATTGCTGGTTTGGGCGGGTCCGGCGCAGGTCATCCTAGTGTCCGCGCTAGGGGCGGGAGCCGCGCCTTTCGAGGTCGCCATCGCGGTCAGTCTGAGCAGCCTACGGCTTCTGCCGATGGTGGTATCGCTCTTGCCAGTGATCCGCGAGCCAGGCAGTCCAGCTTGGCGGCTGCTGATGCCGGCGCATTTCACCGCGGTGAGTATGTGGGTGGAGACAATGCGCATCGCGCCAAACATGCCGCGAGCGCTGCGCGTCGCGTTCTGCAACGGTGTTGGCGCCGGATTCATGTTCTCGGCCTGCGTTGCAAGTGTCGCCGGATTCTACCTCGCCGCGAAGCTTCCATCATTGCTGACCGCGGGCTTGCTTTTCCTCACGCCGATTGCGTTTCTTATTTCGGTTACGCGTAACGCGAAATGGCTCGTCGATCGCCTCGCACTCGCCCTTGGACTCGTCATCGCGCCTGTGCTGGTCGTATTCGACGTCGGCCTCGACATTCTTTGGACTGGGATTCTCGGCGGAACCATCGCCTATGCCGCGCATAGGTGGCGGGAGGGGATGGCGTGACCATGCTCGGGACCGAACTGACAGCCTATGTTCTTCTCGTGCTTGTTGGCTTCCTGCCAAACGAAGTGTGGCGCTGGCTTGGGCTCGTCGTCTCGCACGGTCTGGATGAGGATTCCGAAATCGTTGTGTGGGTAAGGGCGGTGGCGACCGCCGTGCTGGCCGGCGTCATCGCCAAGCTGACGTTGTTCCCGCCCGGCGCGCTGCTTTTGGTTCCCCTACCGCTGCGCCTCGTGGCGGTTGTGGCAGGCGTCATCGGATTTTTCTTGATTCGCCGTTCGGTCTTTGCCGGCGTCGTCGTGGGCGAAACGGTGCTGATGGGCGGAACGCTGATACTCGCGCGATAAGCCTTATCCAGCCTTGAGTGCTGCAGCGAGCTTGTTTGCGTGATCGCTTAAGACTTCCGGTTTTTCTTTCTCGCTCGCCGGCGGTTTCATCGGCACGCCATCCTTGCGCGGGATAATGTGCACGTGCAGGTGATAGACGACTTGCCCGCCGGCCTTCTCGTTGAATTGCTGCAGAGTGACGCCGTCCGCGCCGAACACCTTCATCGTGGCTTGGGCGATCTTCTGCGCGACGATCATCACATGGGTAAAATCGTTAGGGGTGGCATCGAGGATGTTGCGTACAGCGCCTTTGGGAATTACGAGCGTATGACCCGGCGCGCGCGGCATGATGTCTAGAAACGCGAAAGCGCGATCGTCCTCGTAGACTTTATAGGACGGTAATTCGCCGCGCAGGATCTTTGCAAAGACGTTGTTTGGATCGTAGGCCGGCATGACGGTCACCCCTTAGACGTGAGTTTTACGGAAAGGAGCGAGCGCGGCAAGCTCTTCGCCGGCGGCATCCACATAGGCGCGCTCGCGCGAGAGATACTCGGCAATGGCGCGGCGCAACGCCGGGTCGGCGACGTAGTGGGCCGAGTAGGTGGTCGCGGGCACATAACCGCGCGCAAGTTTGTGCTCGCCCTGGGCACCCGCCTCGACACGGGTCAGGCCGCGTGCGATCGCAAATTCGATCGCCTGATAGTAGCAAAGCTCGAAATGCAGGAATGGATGCTCCTCGAGCGCACCCCAGTGGCGGCCATAGAGTGCGTCCGATCCAATGAAATTGATGGCGCCCGCGATCCAGCGACCTGCGCGCTTGGCCATGACCAACAGGATGCGGTCGCGCAGCGTCTCGCCAATCAGCGAAAAGAAGGCGCGTGTCAGATAGGGTCGGCCCCATTTTCGCGACCCCGTATTTATGTAGAAGGCAAAGAAAACGTCCCAGATCTCCTCGGTTAAGTCCGTGCCGGTGAGCCAATGCACCGTGATTCCGTTTTCCAATGCCTCCCGCCGTTCCCTGCGCACGGTCTTGCGTTTGCGCGAGGCAAGCGCGTTCAAGAAAGCGCTGAAATTGTCATAGCCGGCATTGTGCCAATGGAATTGCTGGTCGGTGCGTTGCAGGAAACCGCGGTCGGCAAGGAGACGCCAATCGTCCTTGGGCACGAAGGTCACGTGTACCGATGAGGCCTCCCGCCGCTGGCATAAAGCCACGAGCCCGGCGGCGAGCGCCGCGCGCACCGCCGCGGCGCCCGGTCCGGGACGAACCAGCAGGCGCGGACCGGTCGCAGGCGTGAAGGGCACCGAGACCTGCAGTTTCGGATAATAGTTTCCGCCCGCCCGCTCATAGGCCTCGGCCCATCCGTGGTCGAAGACGTATTCGCCGCGCGAATGCGATTTCAGGTAGCAAGGAACAGCTCCGAGCAGCGTGCCATCGGCGGCCTCCGCAAGCAGATGCTGCGGTTGCCACCCCGTCATCGCGATGGCTGATTCTGACACTTCCAAGGCCGAGAGATAATCGTGCGCGACAAAGGGATTATAAGCAGCGTTGATTGCTGATTTTCGGCCCGCGTCGCATTGAGATGACACTTTAAGAACCTGCAATGGCGCTTCACTATTCTCGTGTGCCGTCCGAGCTTCGTTCGCCATGGCGCCGTCCGGTAAGGCACTCGCGATCATGCCACCGGGATTGGCGCAGGCATCCCAAAATGGCGCCGGAACATCGCTGATCGTTGGAACGGCGCGCAGCCGCAACGCGGGGTCGCTCATGGTCTTAGGTCGGGACGCGGGCACAACATGACATTAGCGCAGCTTTAAGGCCTAAATCCCTCAAAGATCATCTGGTTCGCCCAGCGCCTCGCTTTGCGTGCATCGTCCGGCCCTCGCACCGTCCAGGTCAGCAGCGGTAGACCGAACAGAAACCGCGCCATGAGTGGGGCAAAGGCGGGTAGGTCGCGTAACGCGTAGGCGACGAAATGCGGCCGCGTGCGCAGGCCATGGAGCAGGCCGGCAAGGCGCCGCCGCTCGCGGGCGCTGAGCTTCTGCCATTCAGCGTCGTCGTAGCGCCGTTCCGCGACGATGCCGCGAGGCAATCCGGGTGCGAATTGGCGGAGCGCCTCGACCATGGCCGGATCGAACGACATTGCCGCCACCGGACCGGCGTATCCCATGAGCACGTCGGTCGTGCGCTTGACGACACGCATGTCACCGTCGAGGCGACTCTTGAGCTCGAGCATCAGCGCAACGCGTCCTGCGACGAGATCGCACAGATCGCCGAGCGCCATCATCCGGTCGGATGTTGCCTTATACGCCACGCGCTTGAGATCGGCTGCGGTCATCGCCGCAAGCGGTTTATGCCCCTCGGTGAGACGGCCAAGGGCATCGTCGTGATGCACCATGGCCTCGCCGTCGGCGGTGATTTGCAGATCGACCTCGATAGCATAGTTTGCTTCGACTGCAGCGCGCACCGCCGAAGCGGTGTTTTCAATGATGCCTTTTGCCGGCTCGTGCAAGCCGCGATGCGCCACCGGGCGTGCGGTCAGCCAATCCAATCCAGGCATGACGGTTGCTCGATTACGCGATTAGGACACTTCGAATATGCCTTCAACCTCAACGGCGGCGTCCAACGGCAGAACTGCGACGCCAACCGTGGTGCGGGCGTGACGCCCCTTGTCGCCGAATG
Source organism: Hyphomicrobiales bacterium (assembly GCA_016210825.1). GTDB lineage: Bacteria > Pseudomonadota > Alphaproteobacteria > Rhizobiales > Xanthobacteraceae > JACQTM01. The sequence continues at coordinate 3,656 of JACQTM010000153.1, read as the reverse complement.
CGGTGACCATAAGATCTGAGGCACCGTTCATAACCTTTGGTGTGTCGAGGAAATTCGCCGAAGCGTTGATGAAGCCGCCGAGGCGTACGACGCGGATCACTTTATCGAGATCGCCGAGCGCCGCTTTGACCTGCGCGAGCACATTGATACCGCAAGTTCGAGCCGCTTTCTGCCCGTCCTCGACCGAAACGCTTGCACCTAGCTTGCCCTTGGCGATGAGCTTACCCTCGGGGTCGAAGCAGAGTTGCCCGGACACCACAAGCAGGTTGCCGGTGCGCACAAATCCCACATAATTCGCAATCGGGCTCGCCGGAGTGGGGAGTGTGATTCCATTGTCAGCGAGTCTTTTTTCCACCGCACCGGCCATGCCACCCTCCTGCGCCGGTTGGTTTAATCCGGCCTTATGACGCAATGCTTACTCTTCTCCGATTGCATTCGGCCATGCAAGCGTTGGGAAAATCAATCCGCTGTTGCAGGTGTGCGAGGGTGGCCGTATGTTCGCTGCGGCTGGGAATAGAGAGATCGATCAATCCGATGAAAAGTACTGTCCAAACGGCCTCTTGTCTTTTCGCGATTAGCCTGATCGCCGCCACCGCTCCAGCGTATGCCCAGGGACAAGCAGGCAAGGGTGGGGTTGTCACGCTCGTGCCGCACCGGGCGGTTTACGATCTCAAGCTGGCGAGCGCGCGGGGCAAACGACCGATCGCGAGCGTGCGCGGGCGTATCCTCTATGATTTCACCGGCAACGACTGCGAGGGTTATGCGCTGCAGTTCCGCCAAGTGTCGGAAATCGACACTGGGGAAGGAAAGGTCCTGGTCAGCGATCTGCGGGCGACGACCTGGGAAGAAGGTTCCGCCAAGAGTTTCCGTTTCAACTCGCAGAACTTCTTCAATGACAAACTCGTCGATACCGTGGACGGCAAAGCCGAACGCAAGAAGGCCGACACCCGAGTGAACCTGAAGAAACCGGAGACGAAAGCTTTCAGCTTGGACGCCGGTCTTGTCTTTCCGACCGACCATATGCGTCGCATCATCGCGGCCGCACGCGAAAACCGATCCTTCGTCGAGCTGCCAGTCTATGACGGCTCGGAAACTGGACAAAAAGTGTATCGGACATTCACCGTGATTGGCGCGCCAATCGCGCCAGGTGAGCGCAAGCCTAACGATGCCTTGGCCAAGCAAGCCTCGTCGGCAAATCTGATCCGCTGGCCCGTCACCATCAGCTATTTCGAACAAGGCAAGGGTGACGCCGGCGAACAAACCCCGGCCTATTCGATCACTTTTGAGCTCACCGAAAATGGCATTTCTCGTGCACTGGTCCTCGACTACAACGATTTCGTGCTCAAAGGCGAGATGACGCAGCTCGATCTCAAACCGCAAAATCCCTGCAAATGAATGGCAGCGTGCCCGCGCGCCGTTACGCTTCTTCGTCCTCCTCGAGCGCCAATCCCTTGATCACGGCCGCGCGGCCAAAGCGCTGTCGCAGGCGATCGACCGCGCGTTCGGCGGCGGCGCTGCGCGCGGTCCTGGCATCGACGAGATCCGCCGGATCGGCATCACGCCCTTCGACGATCATCGAAACGCCAATGCCCAGCAGTCGAAACTTCGTGCCGTCCACCTCGCGCGCCAGGAGATCGCGTCCGGCGGCAAATATCTTTGCCGCAAGTTGAGTCGGATCGGTGAGCGTGCGTGCGCGGGTGCGCAGACGAAAATCCGCTGTCTTGAGCTTGAGCGTGATCGTCGAGCCCGCGAGTTCCTTCGCCTTGAGCCGCGCTGAAACTTTTTCGCATAGTTCCCACAAATGACGTTCGAGTGGCCGCAAGATTGCTATATCGCGCTCGAAGGTGGTTTCGGCGGATACGCTCTTGGTCTCGCGTTCGGGGGCGACGGGCCGCGAATCGATCCCGCGGGCAAGGCGGAAAAGACGCCGGCCTTCGGCGCCATAGCGGCGCATCAGACTTGTTTCATCGGCCTTTTGCAGATCGCCAATCAGCCGGAAACCGTCGGCGGCGAGACGCGTTTGCCCGACCCTGCCGACGCCGTAGATCAGCGATACCGGCTTCGAGGCCAAAAACGCCGCCGCTTCGCGCTGACCGAGCACGGCGAAGCCACGCGGTTTGTCGAGGTCGGAGGCGATCTTGGCCAGGAATTTATTGCAGGACAGGCCGATCGAGATCGTGATTCCGAGCGTGCGCTCGACGCCGGCGGCAAAGCGAGCAAGCGCCTTGGCCGGACTCATGCCGTGCAAGCGGCGCGTGCCCGCGAGATCCATGAAGGCTTCGTCGATTGAAACGGGCTCAACCATCGGCGTGAGTTCGAGCATGGCGGCACGCACTTGCCGTCCGACCGCGGCATATTTGGCCATGGCCGGAGGAACGATCACCGCCGCCGGGCATAGACGGCGCGCCTCGAACATCGGCATCGCCGACTTGATACCGAACGTTCGCGCGATGTAGCAAGCCGTCGTCACCACACCACGTCGACCGCCGCCGACGATGACCGGCTTGTCGGCAATCGCAGGATTGTCGCGTTTCTCGATTGTCGCATAGAACGCATCGCAATCGACATGGGCGATAGCGAGATCGTCGAGGTCTGAGTGACGCACGATGCGCGGCGAGCCGCAGGCCTGGCAACGTGCCTTTCCATCTGGCACATCGGCAAGGCAGTCGCGGCAAGGTCCGGGCGTCAAGGTGCGTCGCGCTCCCAGGTCGCATCGCCCAATGCCTCGCGTGCGCGAGCGACATTGACGGGATCAATCCCGGCCTCGTTGGCGAAGGCCATAAGCAGTTTTTCGTCACCGGCAATGTGATCGAGCACGCCGGCGAGGAAATTCGGCTCCGCCGCAGCCGTGCGAATCTGGTCCGGGCCGATGCCGGTGATGGCAAGGAACCGACCGAGCCGTTCCGCGTCGGCGGCGATGAAGGTAAGCGCCTGAATTGCCAAGGCTTCTGCGTTCTTGCGCTGGCCTGCCGGGCGCGGTTTAACCATTTGCTTGCGTTTGCCTTTCTTAAAGAAATTACCACTACCTTAACCGATAGCCCGGCCGCGCGCAGTGGCGAGGCGCTTCCCAACATGAGTGCGCGCGCGAGAGAATGGGGCGAATTCGCCGGGGCGGGGGTCAATGGCCAAGAAGGTCCTGATTGTGGAAGACAACGAGCTCAACATGAAGCTCTTCCACGATTTGCTCGAAGCGCACGGCTATCAGACGGTCGGCACCCGAAACGGGATCGAAGCACTCGATCTCGCGCGTAGGCATCGTCCCGATCTTATTCTCATGGACATCCAATTGCCGGAAGTGTCCGGCCTCGAGGTCACCAAGTGGCTCAAGGACGACGCCGAGTTGAAATCCATTCCTGTCGTTGCCGTGACCGCGTTCGCCATGAAGGGGGACGAGGAGCGCATCCGCGAAGGCGGTTGCGAGGCCTATCTGTCAAAACCGATTTCGGTCGGGAAATTCATCGAAACCATTCGCCACTTTCTTGGAAGTCCCTGAGGAAAGCATGACCGCTCGCGTTCTCGTCGTCGACGATGTCCCAGCCAACGTGAAGCTGCTTGAAGCGCGGCTGTCGGCCGAATATTTCGACGTCACAACCGCTCATAGCGGCGCCGAGGCGCTCGCGATCTGCGAACGCGCCGAATGCGACATCGTGCTGCTC
>JACQTM010000161.1 GCA_016210825.1 Hyphomicrobiales bacterium | reverse complement strand
GGCATCCATTTCCGGTTCGAAGAAGCGGTAGGTGCCGCGGCCATCGGCCTTGGCTTTGTATAGGGCCATGTCCGCGCGCTTCATCAGCTCGGCCGACTCGGTCGCATCGCTGGGCGCCAGGGCAATTCCGATGCTCACATCGATGACGGCGTTTAAAGTACCGAGATCGTAAGGCGCCTTCACTGCAGTCTGAATTCGATTTGCTAGGTTGACGACGTCGCTTGGCCGCTCGATTGCGGTCTGGATTATTGCGAACTCGTCGCCGCCCAGGCGCGCGACCGTATCGCTCTCTCTGACGCAACTTCGCAACCGGTCGGCAACGACTTTTAGCAGTTCGTCGCCGATCAAATGTCCGAGCGTATCATTGACGTGCTTGAAATGGTCGAGGTCGAGGAACAGAACTGCCAGCTGCGCGCCTCGCCTGACCGAGCCGAGCGCATCCTCGAGCCGCTCGGTAAACCGCCCACGATTGGGCAGATCGGTCAGTGGGTCGTGGTGAGCCATATAGGCTATTTGCGATTCGACGCGCTTTCGTTCCGTGATGTCCTCGTGGGTGGCCACCCACCCGCCGCCCGCCATCGGTTGGTTCACGACAGCGATGACACGGCCATCGCTAAACTCGCGGATATGGCTCGAACGCGGTGTAACTGGAGCGCGGCCATCGGCAACGGATTCGGCCGGGATTGCAACGGCCTCGCCACCTTGCGTCATGAGATTTTTCATGACTTCGCGCATGTACTCATCCGGACTTGCACCGGCGAAGAGACCGTTCGCCACACGACATTCAAGGATTTGGCGTAGCGTCCTCCCGGGCTTCACTTGCTCGGGCGTGAGACCGTACAATTGCCGATAACGGTCGTTGCAGACGATGAGCCGTTGCTCGGCATCAAACATGCACAGGCCCTGAGACATATTGTTTAAGGCCGTATCGAAGCGAAGATTTTGGGAATGAAGAGCGAAGCGGGTGCGCGCTAGTTTAATCTCTTTCCATATATTGAACGTGATGATCAGTAAGATCAGCACAGTACTTACTATTACAATGCCATCATAGATTTGCTGCTTGAATCTAGTGCTCGCGAAGATTTGGTGATCGGAGATGCCGACCAAGACGACAAGCGGGTATCCCTCGACCTTCCGGTAGGAAACGAGTCGCTTGACGCCATCACTCCACGCGGCGTCGGAAAGATACCATCCGTCCGGCGCTGTTAGATGCGCCAAATATGCGAGGAAGTCGGTCACGGTCCTTCCGCGAACGTTGCTCGCTAGATTCTCAGAGGCGCGAAAGACACCGTCTGCAAGTCCGATCAATGCAATGGCTCCGTCGGAACCCATGTTGATCGCGTTGTAGAACCGGGTGAAATAGGACGTGTCGATGGTTGCGGCTATCGCGCCATTGAACGATCCATCTTCATTGCGAATGCGGCGGGTCAGCGGGATCACCCACTTCCCCGTTCGCAGGCTGATCACGGGCTTGCCGATGAAAAGCTCGTCGTAAACCGCGTGAATATGGATATAGAAATGTTCCCGATCGCGCAAATCGAGCGGTACCGACAGCGGGCCAGCACTGCTTAACCTGAGGAAGCCATCCACCCCTATTATGCCGACCCGCGATGCTATATCGCTAAATAAATAGTCGTTGCCCTTCCAATTCGCGAAGTTAAAGTCGGCGGCGTTATTCTCGTATTTCTCGCGCAGGAACAGCAGCACTCTGTCAACTTCCTTGATCGAACGCACGAGGTGCTCTTCGAAGGCGCGGGCCAGGTTGCTGGAATTATGGATGGCTGCTTCCTGAGAAATTCGTTGCTCGGCCGCCAAATGGAATGTGGCGCCCAGCCAAATAATCCCAATCATCGCCACCCCGAGAAAGGTGGAGACGTTTCCCATGGCGCGCCATGCGGCTACGCACATCTCGTTAATAATTTTCAGCGTCTTCCTCCCTTCCCATGCATCTACTAAAATGACAAAATTATTGTTCTACTAGCCACAAGTCATATTGCTTCCGCATGGATAATTTTCAGTTTACCGGTCTTACATGTTGCCGGTTCCGGACGATTGATATTGTCGGTATTTACCGCGCTTGGCGCTTCTCCAAGATCATCGCCTTGTCGGAGCGCTAGCCGCTTTCAGGCCCTAATCAGACGCAAGGCCGGCGATTGATCCGAGCCTTCGTTTATTCGTCACGCGACCTGGAACATTGACGAAATTCATATCGCCGCGCCGGGTGTGCCCTCGCCGGCCGACGCCGCGATGCGGCGCTTCGACAGCAGCGAGGCGATAATGACCGCCACGGTCACCGCGGCGATCATGATGGTGCAGATCGCATTAATCTCCGGCTTCACGCCGAGCCGCACCTCGGAGTAGATGCGGATCGGCAGTGTCGTCGCGCCCGGTCCCGTGGTGAAGCTTGCAATAACCAAGTCATCGAGCGAAAGCGCGAAGGCGAGCATCCAGCCGGACGCAATCGCAGGCGCGATCAGTGGCAAGGTGATCGTGAAAAACGTGCGCAACGGCGGGCAGCCGAGATCCATCGCCGCTTCTTCCAGGCTCCTGTCGAAGCCGATCAGCCGCGACTGCACGATGATGGCGACGAAGCACATGGTCAGCGTGGTATGCGCGACCGCCGTCGTCCAGAAGCCGCGGTCGAATTCGGCGGCAACGAACAGCAGCAAAAGCGCGAGCCCGCTGATCACTTCCGGCATGACCAGCGGTGCATAGACCATTGCGGAAAACAGCAAGCGGCCGCGGAACCGCGCGACGCGGGTCAGCGCCAACGCCGCGAGCGTGCCGAGAATGGTGGCCGTCGTCGCCGACAATAATGCGAGGCGCAGGCTGACCCAGGCAGCGTCGAGCATCGCGGCGTCGTGAAGCAATTCGGCGTACCAGCGCGTGGACCACCCGCCCCAGACGGTGACAAGGCGCGAGGCGTTGAAGGAGAAGATCACGAGGATGACAATCGGCAGATAAAGGAACGCAAGCCCGAGCGCGAGCGAGGCGACGTTAAAGATCGACAGTCCACGCTTCATCACGCGCTCCCAGCCCGCGGATCGCGCGTCTGCATGTGCTGATAGATCGCGATCGGCACGACAAGCAGCATTAATAGGACGACAGCCACGGCGGAAGCGATCGGCCAATCCTTGTTGCCGAAGAATTCCGTCCACAAGGTCTGGCCAATCATCAGCGATTGCGAACCGCCGAGCAGATCGGGGATGACGAATTCGCCCATGATCGGGATGAAGCAAAGGAGTGCGCCCGCGGCGACGCCGGGCAGCGCGAGCGGCAGCGTCACCAGCCAGAACGCCTTCCAGTGTGGGCAGCCGAGATCGGCCGCGGCTTCCAGCAAGTTGTGATCGATTTTTTCCAGCGATGCATAGATCGGCAGCACCATGAACGGCAGATATGAATAGACGACGCCGATATAGATCGCGGTGTCGGTCGCAAGCCATGCCAGCGGCTCGCGGACGAGACCGAGGGCGAGAAGCATCTCGTTGAGCAATCCCTCGCGCTGCAGGATGTTGATCCAGGCATAGATGCGGATCAGGAACGCGGTCCAGAACGGCAGGATCACGAGCACGACGAGGACGGCTTGCAGGCGGCGCGGCGCCTGCGCCATGGCGTAAGCGATGGGAAAGCCGAGGGCGAGCAGCATCGCGGTCGCGACGACCGCAACTTCGAGGCTCTTGAGATAGGACGAAACATAAAGGCTGTCGGAAAAGAGCGTCGCATAATTTTCAAACGACAGCGCCGCGACGAAAGCTTTAAGCCCCTCCCACCCGGCGACGATCTCGAACACCGGCGAATAAGGCGGCTGCGCGATCACTGACTGCGACAAGCTGATGCGAAGGACGATGAGGAATGGCGCGAGAAAGAAGGCAAGCAGCCACAGATAAGGAATTGCGATGGCAAGCCGCCCGCCGGAAATTCCCTTGCCTTGCATCGCCTCGCGCATCGATATTCCTTATCGCGTCAGCACGACGCCGGCTTGCGGCGCAAAGGTCAACGTCACCCGGTCGTTCCAGCCAATCGGCCGCTCCACCATCCGCGTCATGTTGGCGACGGCGGCTTGCATGACGAGACCGTTGTCGAGGCGCACCTTGTAGATCGAGACATCGCCGAGATAGCCGATGTCCCAGACCTTACCCTCGAAACTGTTATCGCCGCCCCTGCTGCCCGCTTTAACCGGCTCGATGCGTAATTTCTCCGGCCGCAGCGCGATACACACCGCATCGCCGGCACTTAATCCGGAAACTGATGCAACTTTGAGCCTACCGCCGGCCTTGGCCTCGATCAGCATTTCGCCCGGCGTGGACGCGACGACCCTGCCCTCGATCAGATTGACGTCGCCCACGAACTGCGCGACCCAGCGTGAATTCGGCTGCTCGTAGATTTCCGGCGGTGTCGCCACCTGAACGAGCCGACCGTGATCCATGACAGCGATGCGGTCGGCGACCGTCATGGCTTCTTCCTGATCGTGGGTGACGATCACGAAGGTAACATCGAGCTTTTCCTGCAATTCCATGAGCTCGAACTGGGTGTCTTGGCGCAGCTTCTTGTCGAGCGCGGCCAGCGGCTCGTCGAGCAGAAAAACTTTCGGGCGCTTGACCAGCGCACGGGCAAGGGCAACGCGCTGGCGCTGGCCGCCAGAGAGCTGATACGGCTTGCGCGAACCCATGCCGTCGAGCCTCACCAGTGCCAACATTTCGGCGACCCGCGCCGAAATTTCCTCGCGCACAAGTCCCTCCTGCTTCAAGCCGAACGCCACATTGCCCGCGACCGAAAGATGCGGAAACAGCGCGTAACTCTGGAACATCATGTTGACCGGCCGCCGGTGCGGCGGCATGTCGGCCAAGTCCTCGCCGTCGAGCAGGATGCGGCCGGCGTCGGGCGTTTCAAATCCGGCGAGCAGGCGCAATAGCGTCGTCTTCCCGCAACCGGACGGTCCAAGAAGCGCAAAGAATTCGCGCGTGTGAATGTCGAGGGAGACATCGTCGACGGCGGTGATCCCGGAGAAACGCTTGGTCACACCCTTAAAACGCACGAGCGCGCGCGCTGCCGGATCGTTCCACGGCGCGAAGTCGCGGCGGCGCCCCGCGTCAGGCTTACCGGCATCCCCGATATCCATCGCTGCGCTCTCGTCCCCGCCGGATTGCGGCACACGCCGCACGCACGCCGCGTCAACGCACGATGATGGGCTTTAAGACAGTTTCGCAGGCCGTCAAGGGAAATCGCGCGCGAAAAAGCGGCGCGTCAGTCGAGCCAGGCGCATTCGCACTGTTTGGCCCACGCGCGCATGATGGGGTCGGTGCTCTCCTTGCGCGGCGCCGGCCCGTAATAGTCGCCGATCCGCACCATCGGCCGCGGATTGGCGAAAACCGAAACGATGCGATCATGCAACGTTTTCGCCGAGACTGGTTTGCACAGATACTCATTGACGCCAAGACGCATCGCTTCGAGCACGCGCCGGCGCTCCACATGGCCGGTCAACATCACAATCGGGACGTCCGGTAGCGGAAACTTGCCCGGCGCGCGCACGGCCTTGATGAAATCGGGGCCTTTGAGGCCGGGCATTTCCCAATCGACGAAGATGACGTCGGGCGAAATCGCGCGCGCCATTTCAAGGCCGCTATCGCCGTCAGCGGCTTCGAAGATCCGCTTGGCGCCGGCCATCGTCAGCAGGCTGCGAATCACTTTCCGCATGTCGTAGTCGTCTTCGACCACGAGCAGCTTGATCGAGCGAAGCAGCCCTTCGACGTCGCGTGAGGATTGCAGCACCGCGCTAGCCCCGTATCGCCGATAGAACGTTGGAATACCCGCAAATTCCCGATTGGAAATTTGAGACGCATTATCGAATCATTGTTCGCTTTGGAAAGCGTTAAGCGGTGCGTTAAATTTTTAGCTTTTCCGGACCGGCGCCGGCGGTTCCACCGGATTGGGTTAATGTCCGTGAAACCGCGTCGCGCCAACCGGACCATTTGCGCTCGCGCGTTGCCGCATCCATCGTTGGCTCGAAACGCCGGTCGCGTTTCCAGGCGGCGGCAAAGCCTACAAGATCGGGGCATATGCCCGCGGCGTAACCCGCGAGATAGGCGGCGCCGAGCGCGGTCGTTTCCATGATCGCCGCGCGATCGACCGGCGCCGCAAGGATGTCGGCGACAAATTGCATCGCCTCGTCGCTCGCGGCCATTCCGCCATCGACGCGCAATACCGTGCCCGTTCCGGCACCAACCGGCCAATCGGCATGCATCGCTTCGAGCAAATCGCGGGTCTGGCAGCCAACCGCCTCGACCGCAGCCCGGGCAATCTCGGCCGCGCCCGACTTGCGCGTGAGTCCAAGCAGCGCACCGCGCGCCTCGGCGTCCCACCACGGCGCCCCGAGCCCGACAAAGGCCGGGACAAGATAGACCTGCTCGGCGGGATCGGCGCGAGCGGCAAGTGGGCCGACATCCGCCGATTTGGCGATGATTTTCAGCCCGTCGCGCAGCCACTGCACCGCCGCCCCGGCAATGAAGATCGCGCCTTCGAGCGCGTACGTGCGCCGGCCGCCAAGCTGATATGCAATCGTGGTCAAGAGACGGTTGCGCGACCTGACCGGCGTATCGCCGGTATTGAGCAATGCGAAGCATCCCGTGCCATATGTCGATTTCATCATTCCGGGGGTAAAGCAGCCCTGCCCGATCGTGGCGGCGTGCTGATCGCCGGCAATGCCGCGAACGCGAATTGAGCCGCCGAATAAGTCAGGCGCCGTCGTTCCGAAATCGCCGGCGCAGTCGCGCACATCGGGCAGCATGGTTATCGGGACACCAAACAGCCCGGCGAGCTCGGCGTCCCAAACGCCGTTGCGGATATCGAGCAGCAAGCTGCGCGAGGCGTTGGTGGCGTCAGTCGCGTGAACCGCACCGGCGGTCAGCCGCCACAATAGGAAGCTATCGATGGTTCCAAACGCAAGGCGGCCGGTTTGCGCCGCTACGCGCGCACCGTCGACGTTCTCGAGCAGCCAGGCGATTTTGGTCGCGGAGAAATAAGGATCGAGCAGCAGTCCGGTCTTGTCTGAGACGTTCGCCTCGAATCCCTCGCGCTTGAGCCTCGCACAGCGATCGGCGGTGCGCCGGTCCTGCCAGACGATGGCATTGTGGATCGGCCTTCCCGTCCCGCGATCCCAGATCACGCTGGTCTCGCGCTGGTTGGCGATGCCAATGGCCGCAACGTCCCTCGCCACGATGCGCGCACGCGCCATTGCCTCGCGCACGGTTGCAACCGTCGTCGCCCAGATTTCCTCCGGATCGTGCTCGACGAGGCCCGGCGCGGGAAAAATCTGCGAGAATTCCCGTTGCGCCGTCGCAATCGGATTCAAGGATGCGTCAAACACCATGGCGCGAGTCGATGTGGTCCCCTGGTCGATGGCGATGAGACGGTCCGTCACCGGGTCCTCATTCGGCGGCGCGGCGTCCAGCCGCATTGCTCATGAATTGTTCGAGTGCCGATTGCTCATCGCGCACGACATGCAATCCGAGCTTGGAACGCCGCCAAAGGACATCTTCGGCGCTGTGCGCCCATTCATGCGTCATCAGGTAGCGCACCTCGGCGACGGTGAGGCCGCCGCCGAAGCTTTTCCCGAGGCTGCCGTAAGTCTTTGCGGGCCCGAGCACGCGTTCCAGACGCGTGCCATATGCATGCGCAAGCCGGCGTGCATGATCCTCGGTGAGAAACGGCCACGATACGCGCGCCTTGGCGACGAGCGCATCAAAGCCATCGACGGGGAAATCGCCGCCCGGCAGCGGCGCGTCCGCGGTCCATGATTTCGAAGGAACATAGAAGCGTCCGAGCATGGCGAGCGCGGCCTCGGCGAGGCGGCGATAGGTCGTGATCTTGCCGCCATAGACGGTCAGCAG
>JACQTM010000160.1 GCA_016210825.1 Hyphomicrobiales bacterium | reverse complement strand
AGCCTATTCGGCGTCGAAGGCAGGGCTGATTGCGTTGACCAAATCACTCGGCAAGGAGCTTGCAAGCCACGACATTGCGGTGAACTGCGTCACACCGGCCGCGGCCAAGACCGCAATCTTCGAGCAGATGACACAAGCCCATATCGATTTCATGCTGTCGAAAATTCCGCGCGGGCGCTTCGTGACCGTGGACGAAATTGCAGCGCTGGTCGCGTTTTGCGCGTCGGCGGAATGTTCGTTTACCACCGGCGCAGTCTTCGACATCTCCGGTGGACGGGCCACCTATTGACCGATCCCTTGCACGCACGCCGTCAGCGTCTGACCGGAATTGCCTTGATGTGCGGCGCGGTGGCTTGCTTCGCATGCCTCGATGCGACCGCGAAATATCTCAATAATCACATGGATACGCTGCAGGTCGTGTGGGCCCGTTACGCCAGCGCGTTCGTTCTGGCGCTCGTGATTTACAATCCCGTTTCGCATCCCGGATTGATGCGAACCACACGCCCGGTGCTGCAGGTCGCGCGTTCGGCATTGCTGCTGGGCTCGACGTTTCTAAATTTTTTCGCCATCCGATATCTTCAACTCGATCAGGCCTTGGCGATCATGTTCTCAACGCCTTTCATTGTCGCCATTCTGGCCGGACCGATGCTCGGGGAATGGGTCGGCTGGCGCCGATGGACCGCGATCATGGTCGGGTTTGCAGGCGTCCTTTTGGTCGCGCGACCGGGAGCGGGAGGCGTGCATCCGGCAGCTATCCTCTCGCTCGGCGGCGCCATTTGTTACGCCATCTACGGGATTTCCACACGCGTTTTGGCGCGTACCGATTCCAATGAAACCACGCTGTTCTATTCAAATCTCGTTGGTGCAGTGGCAATGATGCCTGTCCTGCCTTTCGTATGGTCGAAACCGGAGGACCTGCTTATTGCAGCGCTGATGGTCGTTATTGGTGCATTTGGCAGTATGGGTCATTACTTTTTGATCGCCGGACACCGGCTCGCGCCGGCATCCGTACTCTCGCCCTATATCTACACGCAAATCGTGTGGGCTGCGGCGCTTGGATATCTCGTGTTTAGCGATGTACCCAACCGTTGGACCCTTGCGGGCGCTACAGTGGTCATCGCCTCGGGTCTCTATATGATTGCGCGCGAGCGCAAATTGGGGCGGGAGCCCTCGGCGGGTACGCCGATCGAATGATACCGCCCAGCGGATTGCTTTAGCGAACGATGGGGCGGTATTTTTCGCCGCCTGCTACCATGCTGCCATTATCTGAAACCAGGTGTCGTCAGGGTCAAGGGCATGTTGGATAAATCGAAAAAATCGCAGGGCGCGGCCGGGCTCAACGACGATATCGGCGAGGACTTGCGGCTGCGTCTGTATCGCACCCAGGTGGTGATCCGCGAGGCTGAGCAGCGCGCATTCGATCTGTTCCTGCAGAATCTGGTCAAGGGTACAAGCCATCTGTCACTTGGCCAGGAGGCGGTCGCTGCGGGTTTCGCGATCGCGATGAAGCCTGGCGATTTAAGCTTCTGCACCTATCGCGGCCACGCGCATACACTGGCGCGCGGCGTGCCTGTTGAGCAGGTGCTTGGTGAATTGATGCAGCGCGACAACGGCTTGATGCGCGGAAAAGGCGGGTCGATGCATCTGACCTCCGCTGCGCATGGCGTCATGGGATCCTACGCTATCATCGGCGCGCATCTACCGATCGCCTGTGGCGCCGCCTGGCGCGCGCAATACAAAGGCGACGCCGATGTGTCGGTCTGCTTCTTCGGCGACGGCACCACCAATATCGGCGCCTTCCACGAGGCGCTCAATTTCGCCGCAGTCTGGAAGCTGCCCGTGATTTTTGTGTGCGAGAACAATCTCTACATGGAATACACCCCGATCGGCGACGTCACCGCGGTAGAGCATCCTGCCGCCGGTCGCGCGCCGGCCTATGGCCTGGAATCGATTCTCGTCGATGGTCAGGACGCTGATACCGTTTACCGCGCGGCGATGACCGCCTTCGAGCGCGCGCGTGCCGGAAAAGGACCATCGCTAATCGAATGCAAGACCTATCGTTATAGCGGCCATTCGCGTGCCGATCCGGCCAAATACCGTCCTGACGGCGAGCTCGAGCGATGGAAGCAGCGCGATCCGATCAAGATCTACCGGGAACGGCTCAAGCAATTCGGCATTGCCGATGCGGTTATCGCCGGCATCGATGCGGAAGTGCGCAAGCTCGTCGATGATGCGACAGAGAAGTGCAAGGCGGCGCCGCCGCCATCGCTCGATATCCTGGCCACCGACGTTTACGCCGATGGAGGCTTCGCATGGCGGAATTAACCTATCGCGACGCGGTGGCCCGCGGCATCGCGCAGGAAATGACGCGCGATCCCGATGTCGTTTTTTTAGGCGAGGACATCGGCAAGGCCGGCGGTGTGTTCAAGGCGACCGTCGGCCTATTCGAGCAATTCGGGCCGTTGCGCGTGCGTGACACGCCGATCTCGGAACAGGCGATTCTCGGCGCCGCCATGGGCGCAGCGATGACGGGGCTCAAACCGATCGCCGAGATCATGTTCTCGGATTTCTT
>JACQTM010000162.1 GCA_016210825.1 Hyphomicrobiales bacterium | reverse complement strand
GTCTGGGCGGCGATCCTCGGCGCGCTGATCGTGGTTGCGGCGATGCCGACCCTCGGCGGCGATGCCGAAAGCGTCCGCGGCGGGTTGCGCAATGTGTTCGAGCGAATCCTGCGGCTGCAAACGCACACGCCCGCAGGCAAGCCAATCGAGATGTCCGGCGTCGACGCGGGCCGGCTGATCGATTTACTCGTCATTACGGTGCCGCCTGCAGCGGCCGTGCTCGCCACCATCACCAACGCCGTCAACCTGTGGCTCGCGGGGCGCGTGGTCGGCGTCTCCGGCCGGCTCAAGCGGCCATGGCCCGATCTTTCGGCGATGACGTTTCCGCCCTTCGCGTCGGCCTTGCTCGCGGCCGCGATTGCGGGCTCGTTCCTCCCCGATCTTGCCGGCATCGTTTGCGGGATCTTCGCCGCGAGCCTGCTGATGGCCTACGCGATCCTGGGCTTCGCCGTGCTGCACGCGATCACGCGCAGCAAGGGCGGCCGCGGCATCACGCTCACCGCTGTCTACGTCGCCGTATTCCTTTTCGGCTGGCCGATGCTGCTGATGACGCTGCTCGGCCTCGCCGACACTGCCCTCGATATCCGCAAGCGCGCCGCCGGCAAGCGCGCTCCACCCGCGTCAAGCAATGAATGAAGCGTTTTCGAATTTAACCGATAAGGAGTGAACGACATGGAAGTGATTTTGCTCGAGCGCATCGCCAAGCTCGGCCAGATGGGCGACACCGTCCGCGTCAAAGACGGTTTCGCGCGCAATTTTCTCCTGCCCAAGGGCAAAGCACTGCGCGCAACCAAGGAGAACAAGACCCGCTTCGAATCGATGAAAAGCGAGCTCGAAACACGCAACCTGCAATTCCGCGGCGAAGCGGAGAAGATCGGCTCGAAGCTCGATGGAAAACGCTTCGTCGTACTGCGCCAAGCCTCCGAGACTGGGCAGCTCTACGGCTCCGTTTCCGCGCGCGATATCGCGGCACTCATCACCGAGGGAGGATTTGTCGTGGATCGCAATCAGATCAATCTCAACGCTCCAATCAAAAGCGTCGGTACGCATAAGGTACCGCTTGCACTACACCCCGAGGTCACGGTGACAGTGACTGTGAACGTCGCACGCAATGCCGAGGAGGCCGAACGCCTTGCCCGCGGCGAGGACATCACGCGCCGCGAGGAAGGACCGCGCGCCGAAGCGGAGGCAGCCGTAGCGGCGGCGGAAGCTTTTTTTGAGCCAGAAGCGATCGTCGCGCGCGAATCCGGCGAGGAGAAAGCCGAGGACGCGAAAAAGAGCGAAAAGACCAGTTAGTCCGTTTTTTCCGGTGCGGCGATGGGCGGCGGATTGTCTGCGCCACCCGCGCTGCTCTTTGCCCCGCCATCTTGCCGCGCGGCCGTCCCGCCTGGCGATTTCTTCGGCTTACCGGCGGTTTGCTTTGGTTTATCGGCGCTGTCGCCCTTGTCTTTCGCCTCACTGGACGCCTTCGGTTTGCCGGTATCGGTGGATTGTCCGTCGGACGGCTTACTGCCTTCGATTGCGGGCTTTTTCTTCTCACCGGAAGGCTTGCCGCCGTCGCTTGGCTTGGTTGCGCGGCGTGGCTTCTCGTCCGTCGCAGCGGGCCGCTCGGACAATGGGCGCGATGGCTCGAAGATCGAGGGGAACACCGACGAGAAACCGGACTTATTGACGTCATTTACCGTCAGCTTGCCGGCGCGTGCGTCGGCACCGGAATTAAGGAATTCGGCGAGGAGTGCCGCCGTCTCCTGGCTGGTCGTGTAATGTTTGCGCAGAAAGCCTTCCAACCCGCTACGGCCCGCAGTGGTTTTGGCCAGCGCCTGGGCATTCTTGTGACAGACCGAACAATCCGAGGCGAAAAGCTGAGCCGCCGTCTTTCCGGCACTATAGTTATCGCCTTGGGATTCAGCCGTCGGCGTTTGCGCGCTTGACTGCGGGCGCGCAGCCGGCTGGCCGCGATTGCCGCTCTGGGCATCGGCGGGCACAGCAGCAAAAACCATGATGCTAGTGACGAGCCAAGGCAGGCAGCGTCCGTTCACGTTCAAATTTGCCTCCTCACGCCCCCGCGCGTCATGCTCATGATTTCCGTTGAACGAAGCCGTTTCTATCCCATAATCGAGGTAAAATGACAGAGCCCCCAGTACCGGGGGGCGGCGTTGCCCCTATGGCGAGACTTTGGTCTAATGGAATTCCCAAAAGACGTGACCGTTGGGGCCCATGGCGATCCGCCACGGCACTTGAGCTGGATCATATCTACCGCCGAAGAGGACGGCAGAATTATGTAATTGCGGGTGGAGAGGTCCGATGGACCTTTTGCTTAAATTTGCTCTGAGAACGTTTATTCGCCGTGGGAATCTCCGGCTGATCACCGCGCACGGCAGGACCTTCACATTCGGTGATGGCACGGGCAACCCGGTGTCCGTGCGTTTTATCTCCGCTGCCGCCCAACGCGCGGTGTTGCTCGATCCTGAACTCGCGCTTGGCGAGGCCTATATGGACGGCACCTTCGTCGTCGTCGAGGGAACGCTGGCCGATTTTCTCGCAATCGCGCTCGGCCAGGACCGGACCGGTAAGCCGCCCTACTGGGCGCGCGTGCCATGGATCCTGCGTTACCTGCGCCGGCGCTGGCAGCAATTCAATCTGCCGTCGCGGGCGCGGCGCAATGTCGCCCATCACTACGATCTCGATGCCCGGCTCTATTCGCTCTTTCTCGACGCCGACCAGCAATATAGCTGTGCCTATTTCGAGACACTCGATCAGTCGCTCGACGACGCGCAACTCGCCAAGCGGCGGCATCTCGCGGCAAAGTTGCTATTCCACCGGCCTGGCATGCGCGCACTCGATATCGGATGCGGCTGGGGCGGGCTTGCGTTTTATCTCGCCGAGCATTGCGGCGCCAAGGTCACCGGTGTCACGTTGTCCGAGGAACAGCTCCGGCTCGCGCGCGAACGCGCCGCAGAAAAAGGTCTCGCACAGTCGGTGTATGTCGAACTCAAGGACTATCGCAAGATCGACGAAAAATTCGATCGCATCGTCTCGGTCGGCATGTTCGAGCATGTGGGCGTCGGATTCTACGATGCATTTTTCAAGACATGCGAAAAACTGCTCGCAGACGATGGCGTGATCGTGCTGCACTCCATCGGCCGGTCCGAAGGACCGAATGTCACCAATCCGTGGATTGCTAAATATATTTTCCCGGGCGGTTACATTCCCTCCCTCTCCGAAGTGCTGCCGGCGATCGAACGCGCGGGTCTATTCGTTACCGACATCGAAATCCTGCGCCTGCACTACGCCGAAACGCTCAGATCATGGCGCGAGCGCTTCCTCGCGCATCGCGACGACGCCGAGCGCATTTATGACGCCCGTTTCGTACGCATGTGGGAATTCTATCTGGCGTCCTCGGAAATGGCCTTCCGCGAGCAAGCGATGATGGTTTTCCAGATCCAGCTCGCCAAGCGGCAGGATGTGGTGCCGATGACACGCGATTATATGCAACGCGAAGAAGGGCGTTTGCGCGCGCTCGAAGGCAGCCGGCGGCCGCCATTGCGAATCGCGGGCGAATAACGCCCTCTCGAATTTACTAGCCGGCCGGCGATCGCGTTATTCACGCGTTTTTTCGCGCCTTAATTGTTGATACTCTCGGCCACAAAATTGCCGCGTCAAGTTTTATTCATTGATACCTCACTTTGTTTTCCGGCTTGGGATCAGCGGGGATACATTCGAATCCGCTAGCGAATTCCGCCAAGCAGGTGTTATGGGTGGATCGCTGTGGCAGTTGCGTGTGGAGCGTCGCGTGCGTAAACGATGCTTTGTGCCCGAACTTCAAATCAAAATAACAAGACTGACCACAGATCATGGCACCGCTCGATTCGACAGCGCGCAAACCGGTTGCGGAAGTTACTCCGCTCTACCGCTCGGCGCCGCATAACATCGAGGCCGAGCAGGCGCTGATCGGCGCCATCCTCGTCAACAATGAGGCGCTCTATCGCGTTTCGGATTTCCTTGAGCCGCGGCACTTCTATGAGCCGGTACACCAGAAGATTTTCGAGCTTTCCTCGAGCCTGATCCGCGCCGGCAAGATTGCAACGCCCGTCACGCTCAAGACTTTCCTGCCCGCCGATCTCGACATAGGCGGCCTTAACGCCAACCAATATCTCGCACGGCTCGCCGCCGAGGCAACGACCGTCATCAACGCTCTCGATTACGGCCGTACCATCTACGACCTTGCGATCCGGCGTTCGCTGATCGTGATCGGCGAGGAAATGGTCAACGTCGCCTTCGATGCGCCGGTCGACTTCGCGCCGCGCAACCAGATCGAGGACGCTGAGCGCAAACTCTACGAGATCGCCGAGACCGGCCGTTACGACGGCGGCTTCCAGCGCTTCGCTCAGGCGCTGACCACGGCCGTCGATATGGCGGCGCGCGCTTATCAGCGCGAAGGCGGGTTGTCCGGACTTGCAACCGGCCTGACCGATCTCGACGCCAAGATGGGCGGCATGCAGCAATCGGACCTCGTTATCCTCGCCGGCCGCCCCGGAATGGGCAAGACAGCGCTCGCCACCAACATCGCCTATAACGTCGCCAAGACCTGGGCCGGCGAAGTGCGCCCCGACGGGCATACGACGACGGTAAACGGCGGCATCGTCGGCTTCTTCTCGCTGGAAATGTCAGCCGAGCAGTTAGCCACTCGAATCATTTCCGAACGCACCAGCGTGCCTTCAAGCACCATCCGGCGCGGTGGGATCACCGAGCCGGATTTCGAAAAGATCAAGGACGTCTCGATTGAGTTGCAGACGCTGCCCTTCTACGTGGACGAGACCGGCGGTCTGTCGGTCGCGCAACTTGCCGCCCGCGCGCGGCGCTTGAAACGCCAGCGCGGACTCGATCTTCTCGTCGTCGACTACATCCAGTTGCTGCAAGGCTCGACGCGTCGCGCGAATGAAAATCGAGTGCAGGAGGTGACCGAAATCACGACATCGCTGAAGGCGCTCGCCAAGGAACTCAACGTTCCAATCCTGGCGCTTTCGCAATTATCGCGGCAGGTGGAGAACCGCGATGACAAGCGTCCGCAATTGTCGGACTTGCGCGAATCCGGCTCGATCGAGCAGGACGCCGATGTGGTGCTGTTTGTTTTCCGTGAGGAGTATTATCTGAGCAACAAGGAGCCAAGACCGGGAGGCGAAGAGCACGCCAAATGGCAGACGGAAATGGCCGCAGTCCATGGCAAGGCCGAGATCATCATTGGCAAGCAACGCCACGGCCCGACCGGCACCGTGCAATTGCAGTTCGACGCCGCAGTGACGCGCTTCGACAATCTGCTACGCCAATCGCAGCTGCCTGAACGCATGTAGCGGCAGCAGCCCTTGTGGCCAAACGCGCGGGCCCGCATTATGACCTCGCCTGACCGGCATGATTGGCCGGATCAACATGATCATGAATCGATGTCGGCGCGCCACTCCAAGGTTCCAAGCCCGAAACCTGCCGACGCAAAGGCGTCAGCCGATGCCGAAGCCGGCGGCATTCTTACCATCGACCTATCGGCCATCGTCGAGAATTGGCGCACGCTCGGCCGCCTCGTCCTGCCCGCTGAATGCGCGGCCGTGGTCAAAGGCGAGGCTTATGGCTGCGGCATCGAACAGGTTTCCACGGCGCTGACGAAAGCCGGTTGCGGCACGTTCTTTGTCGCGCAACTCGGCGAGGCAAGGCGCGTGCGTGCCGTCGTGCCGGAAGCCACAATCTACGTACTCAATGGCTTGCCGCCGGGGACCGCGCCAATTTTCGCCGAACTGCATCTGCGCCCGGTCCTCAATAGTCTCACTGAATTGGCCGAATGGGCCTCGTTCGTCACCGCCAATGCCTGGCGCGGCGGCGCGGCCCTGCATGTCGATACCGGCATGAACCGGCTTGGCCTTTCGCTGCAAGAAGCGGCTGCCGTCGCCCCGCGGCTGCGCGGCGATCCTCACGGGATTTCACTCGTGATGAGCCATTTCGTCAGTGCGGAGAACGATGCGGATCCACGCAACAGCGAACAGATCGAAATGTTCCGCGACATCCGCGTCATGTTCCGCGGCGTCCCCGCTTCGCTTGCCAACTCGTCGGGAATATTTCTTGGCGCGGCGGCCCATTGCGACCTCGTGCGCCCGGGAGCCGCCCTGTATGGCGCGAACCCGACGCCTGGCCGGAAGAACCCGATGCGCCCGGTGGTCGAGGTCAAGGGCCGCATCGTGCAGGTGCGCGATATACCGCGCGGGGCGACCGTGGGCTATGGCGCGACCTGGACTGCGAAGCGGCCGACTCGCATTGTCGTCGTCTCGGTGGGCTATGCCGACGGATATCTGCGCGCCGGCGATAACTCCAGCTGGCGGGCCGGCGGTGAAGCGATCGTTGCCGGAAAACGCTGCGCGATCGCCGGCCGCATCTCAATGGATTTGCTCGCGCTTGATATCACCGACGTGCCGAAAGACGGCGTGCGGCGCGGCGACTTCGCGACCCTCATCGGCGCGGATATTGGCGTCGATGAAGTCGCCGCTCATCGCGGCACCATCGCCTACGAGATTCTTACCAGCCTCGGCCGCCGCTACAGCCGGCATTATATTGGCGATTGATTCGCATTAGCCTTGGAACGCTGTGATGTCACGTCGCGCATCGAATTTCGTCTGTCAGAATTGCGGCGCGGCTTATGGCCGCTGGCAGGGTAAGTGCGAGGCGTGCGGCGAATGGAACACATTGTCCGAAGAGGCGGCGGCGAGTCCGCTGCAAAAAAGTTCGGGCCGCTCCGGCGGCAAAGGGCGTCTGTTCGCGCTCGAGCCGCTGGCGGGCGAAGCCCACGAGGCGCCGCGCCTGCCGTCAGGTCTCGCCGAGCTTGACCGCGTCACTGGTGGCGGCTTCGTTCGCGGGTCCGTGCTGCTCGTCGGCGGCGATCCCGGCATCGGCAAGTCGACGCTTTTGATCCAGGCCGCGGCGGCGCTTGCGCGATCGGGACAACGCGCGGTCTATATCTCCGGCGAGGAAGCGGTGGCGCAGGTGCGGCTTCGCGCCGAACGGCTCGGGTTGTCCGACGCCAATGTGGAGCTCGCGGCGGAAACGTCCATCGAGGACATTATCACGACGCTGATGCATGACGGGACACCGCGGCTCGTGGTCGTCGATTCGATCCAAACCATGTGGACACAAAGCGTTGAATCCGCCCCTGGCACGGTGACGCAGGTGCGCGGCAGCGCGCAGGCGCTGATCCGTTTCGCGAAAAGCACTGGCGCGAC
>JACQTM010000165.1 GCA_016210825.1 Hyphomicrobiales bacterium | reverse complement strand
TCAGAGAAGCGAAGATCGAAAATTCGGGCATTCGCCGCATTCAACAGACGAAGCCGGACAAATCCGGCGGGGACGCTGGCGGCCGGTCCAATCGCGCCGTTGACGAGCAGCGTGTCGCCCCGCAACCCGTGCATGATATCCATCATGGTCGGCGCGTAGACAAGCTCGCCATTTCGCCCGAAGCGCTTGTCCTGCAACACGATTGGAAGGTCGTCGACGCCATAGGTCGTCGGCAGGCCGCGGTCGCGGTCGCCGCCGTCGCTCACAATAATCATGCCGGCAAGCCCGCCGTAGACCTGCTTCGCGGTATTCCCATGGGGATGCGGATGGAACCAGTGTGTCGCCGCCGGCTGATTTATTTTCAATTCGGGAGTCCAGACTCCACCCGGCTTGATCGTGTTGTGCGGGCCGCCGTCCACGTCGGATGGGATCAGCAAACCGTGCCAGTGCAGTGTGGTCTCCTCGTCGAGCCGATTTTCCACCCGGAACGGGATGGTATCGCCGCTGCGCACGCGCACGACCGGCCCGAGATAGCTCGATGAGATACCGGTCGAGGCAACGACCGGGCCCGAGCCGAACCGATGGCGACTCTTCTGCAACGAAAGAATGACGGGCTCGCCGTTGCGCGCCTCAATGAGTGTCGGGATTGGAAGTGATGACGCAAGCGATGGCGCGCTGCGCGCCAATCGGGGCAGGCTGCCGAGGGCCAAGCCAGCCGCAGCCGCGCTCGACAGCATCAGCGCCTGGCGCCGGGTGAGTGATGTACTGACGGACATGGAATCACCTTGAAAAAAACGGTTCATTCGAGATGCACCGCGATGCGGTGATCGCCCTCTGGACTTTGCACGCGTCCAGAGGGCTTGGCCGGATGACATCCTCGGCCATCGATCGCCATGTGGAACGCTGCCGGCCTTAGTGCCGGTGTGGCGATCCAGCCATCGCGCCGCGCATGCCGGGACCAAATGAGGCGAGTCCCGGAAGGATGTCGCGGGCCTTGGCCTTCTGGGTATCGTCGAGCGTGGCGAGAAGCTCATCGGCCGCCGTTTTCATGGTCTCAAACTGCTTCTGTCCTTGCTCGCGCATCTTGCTCACGAATGCAAAGCGATCCGCAGGAGTCATCTTGCTGACGACATTGGAATCAACGCCCTCGCGGGTCGTCTTCATCGTGGTCGCAGCGTCTTGGACGGCCTTCGCGTATTTGGTCCAAGCCGATTCCTGGGCGGAGGTGATGCTCAATTCTTTCTTGAGCGTCTCGATCTGCGCCGGATCGGCTTGCATCATTCCGGGACCTCCATGCATCATCCCCGGGCCCATCTGCCCATGCATTCCCGGACCCATTTGGCCGCGCATCCCTGGGCCCATCTGCCCATGCATTCCCGGACCCATTTGGCCTTGCATACCGTGCATTCCACCCGGTCCGAAGCCGCCGGGACCTTGGCTGGTTGATTGCGCCCAAGCCCATCCACCTGCCAAAACGGCGGCTGTTGTAATTCCGCCGATTATCAAGATTTTATTCTTCATGGCTGTCTCCAATGCCTACGCAACAGAGTGGTCCGTTGCGCTGAGCATTGGAGAGCCCGGATTTGACCCAAGTTTTTCAGGGACTCTGTTTTTTGTGACAAAGTGTGTCAGGCGCGGCATCTGCCATAGTCCGAAACACATTCCGAGAAACTGGCTGGCAGCGTTGGTTTATATTCCCGACATGCAAGGGGCGCCGCATATCTTGATCGTCGACGATCACCGCGAAATTCGCGATCTTGTCTCGCGGGCATTGACTAAGGAGGGTTTCCGCGTCAGCGCCGCCGCGGATGGCCGCGCCATGCGAAAGCTTCTGGCCGACGGCCGGATTGACCTAATTCTCCTTGACCTCATGCTGCCGGGAGAGGACGGGCTTTCGCTGTGCCGCACGCTTCGTGCTGATTCGAACATTCCCATCATCATGCTGACGGCCAAAGGCGACGAGGTGGATCGTGTCATCGGCCTCGAAATGGGGGCCGACGATTATCTGCCGAAGCCGTTCGGAAGCCGCGAACTCGTTGCGCGCATCAAGGCCGTCCTCCGCCGCAGCAATGAGAAAGCGGTGACAGTTCGTTCAGGCCAGCGTCCCAAACGTTATCATTTCGACCGCTGGGCGCTCGACACTGGCGCACGCGAACTCGTTCGCGACGATGGCGTCGCCGTCCCGCTCAGCACCGGCGAATACGATCTCCTGATAGCCTTGGTCGAGCGCCCTCAGCGCGTGCTCAATCGCGATCAGCTTCTCGATCTGGCCCGAGGCCGCGTCGCCGTAGGTCTCGACCGCAGCATCGATACGCAAGTTAGCCGGCTGCGCAAGAAACTGGAGCATGACCCTGGCGCTCCGAAGATCATCAAGACGGTGTGGGGCGGCGGCTACATGTTCACGCCTGCGGTGAGCCACGAATGAACCGCTTTCTTCCCAAGAGCCTCTTTGGGCAGACCCTGCTCATCCTGCTTGCCGGTCTGATCATTTCGCATGCCGTCGGATCATGGCTCTACACCGCCGACCGCGAACAGGCGGTGCGCGCAATCGGCGGTTTCGCCGCCGCTCAACGCATCGCCAATCTGACCCGGCTTGTCCAAGAAGCGCCGCGCGAATGGCGCGAGCGGATCGTTTCCACATTAAGCGATCAGGCTTTCCGGGTTTCACTCTCGGCTCAACCTCCAGCTACGACAGCGACGTTAGAGGATGATGCTGCTTCGCTCGCCTTCAAGGAATTCCTGATCGAACAGACGCCGGTCGGAACGGGGCCGCAGCCCCGGGTCGTTGTTTTTGCGCGAGGCCGACCGCCGTTCGGAGGCTTTCATCCAATGATGGCGCGCGGCCCGATGATGCACGGGCCTGGAGGCTTTCGCGATTTACAGGTCGCAATGCCGCTTGCAGACGGACAATGGCTTTCGTTCGCAACCGGGCTCCCCGATAGCGGGCCGGCGTTCTCCAGACAATTCCTCGTCTCGATGGCGGTGATGGCGATCATCATTTTGGGCGTATCAATCTGGGTGGTTCGACGCGTCACGGCGCCACTGGCGTCGCTCGCCGTGGCCGCCGAGCGGCTGGGACGTGACGTGACCGCGCCTCCGCTGCGGGAGACAGGAACAATCGAGACCCGTCAGGCATCGCATGCCTTCAATGAGATGCAAACCCGTATTCGCAATTTAATCGACAATCGGACGCGGCTGCTGGCGGCCATTTCACACGACTTGCGTACGCCCCTGACCCTCCTCCGACTGCGCGCCGAGAATGTTGAGAACCCTCAGGAACGGAACAAGATGCTGTCCACGATTGCCGAAATGGATTCCATGGTTGGCGCAACGCTGCAGTTTGCGCGCGACGAGACGGTCAGCGAAGCTCGCCGCCCGACAGATCTGATGGCTCTTCTCCAGAGTGTCGTCGATGATATGAGTGACGCCGGGCTTCCGGTGACCATGGAGCCCGCGGCATCGGTGATCTATGAATGCCGCCCAGCCGCACTCAAGCGCGCCCTCACCAATGTGATTGATAATGCGATCAAGTACGGGAAGTCGGCACATACAGCGATCAAGGTCACGCCAAAGGCAATCGAAATCATGATCGATGATCAGGGACCGGGTATTCCCGAATCAGAACTCTCACGCGTCTTCGAACCGTTCTATCGTGTTGAAAAATCGCGCAGCCAGGACACCGGAGGCGTCGGGATGGGATTGGCGATAGCCCAATCAGTAGTGCAGGCTCATGGTGGCGCACTTTATCTCAGCAATCAGTCAACCGGGGGCCTGCGCGTTATTGTGACGCTTCCGGTTTGAGCTGTAGCAAATATCCACCGATCCTCACCAATGAGATTTTTGTAAATCCAGAATTATGCAACGCATATCAGGATGATGACTGGTCATTGTCGCCTAACGTAAAGGACGCATTTGAACAAGAGGCGAATTTCTTCAGCGCCGAAACGATATTTCAAGGCGCCAATTTCAGAAAGCGAGCACGAGATTTCACAGCCAAATTCAATTCAGTTTTTCACCTAGCGGATCTTCATGGAGCTTCGCGTCAGGCCACAACTTGGAGATTTGTGGAAGAGCAGGATTTGGCAGTCGCCGCCCTTCACCATTATCCTAGTTCTTGGCAGATTGACGAAAGTGGCAACCCAATCCTTTTGCTTTGGAAAGTCACGCCTTCCCCAAAATTCCTGTACTTAGGAAACGATCTCGATATTCCGAGTTTACTTCGATCCGATCATCCTTGGGCACAAGCCCGGGAGATGGATCGCATTGTTTCGGGCAGTGAGAAAATTAGCTGCGGCCTGAATGGTTCTATAAGATTCTTGTGGCAGAGCTGGTGGAACGGCCATGCCTTGATAGTCATTTTGAGGCGGCGTCCACCACTCCGGATAATATAGGCTACGCTGAGCGCTCCCAAATTTGCTGCACGCAACTGCGAAGGCAACGCAGTCGAAGATCGAACCCGTCTCCGCCGTCGTTCTCCGAAATTTGGGATTATTGCGAAAAGCGGCCGGAGACTTTCGGAAAATTTTTTAGATTGGCGCCCGATTTGGGAACGCAGAGACAGCCCGCGATGGCCAAAAAGCCCCGCAACGGCGGCGTTCTTTCTTGATTCAGTGTGGCTATATGCAGAGACCAGACTGGCTGGCTGGCGCCGCAGTGCAGTTCGTCCCCTGCTCTGCCCGTTTTGCCTGCTAACAGGGAATTTTACAGGGAATTGTTATCAGATTCCCGCTCTTCGCCCGCCAGAGACTGGAGATAGTAGCGTCGGCATAGGGCGTTACATGCAAATTCCCTGCGCAATGAAACAGGGAATAATTTCAGCGATTGCAGTGAACCCCGGGGTCTGAACAGGGATTATGCCGGGGATTTACCAGGCTGGTGGGCGTGTTGATCCTCGAACTCAATGGG
>JACQTM010000147.1 GCA_016210825.1 Hyphomicrobiales bacterium | reverse complement strand
CCCCCGGCGGCACGTAAACAAACGAGCCGTCCGAAAATACCGCTGAGTTGAGCGTGGCGAAGAAGTTGTCGGAAACCGGCACCACCGAGCCGATATATTCCTTCACCAGATCGGGGTGTTCGCGCAGCGCCTCCGAAATCGGCATGAAGACGACACCGGCCTTTTTCAACTCTTCCTTGAAGGTTGTGGCAACGGAGACGGAATCGAACACCGCATCCACGGCGACGCGTGCGCGCGTGCCGTCTGGGCGTTCGACGCCGGCCAATACTTCCTGCTCACGCAGCGGAATGCCGAGCTTCTCGTAGGTACGCAGAATTTCCGGATCGACATCGTCGAGCGACTTCGGCGCTTTGAATTTCTTTGGCGCAGCGTAGTAATAGATGTCCTGATAGTCGATCTTTGGATATTCAACGCGCGCCCAGGTCGGCTCGCGCATGGTCAGCCAGCGGCGATAGGCCTCGAGCCGCCACTCAAGCATCCAGGCGGGCTCGCCCTTCTTCTCCGAGATAAAGCGGACGGTGTCCTCGGAAAGGCCCTTCGGGGCCTTCTCGGATTCGATGATGGTCTCGAACCCGTATTTGTATTGATCAACGTCGATGCGTCGGACCTGCTCGACGGTCTCCTGTACGGCCGGCATTTCTCCCTCCTCTCACGGTTTCAAGGACCGCGGGTGGACTAGTCGGTCTATGGTCGTTGGTCTTGTCTCGTAATTCCTTGACCTATTGCAAATGCCGCTCATGCGGCGATGCTTCGTCCCACTTTACCTAATGATTCAGCAAGCTTTTTCCAAGCGTCGAGAAAAATTTCAATGTCGCGCGCCGTGCTCGCCCAGCCCAGGCTGACGCGGATTGCCCCGCGCGCCAGGGCCGGTTCCACCCCCATTGCGGCAAGCACATGGGAAGGCTGCACCTTTCCCGAGGAGCAGGCGGAGCCCGAGGACACCGCGACCCCATTGAGATCGAGCGTGATTAACGCGGTTTCTGCCTTCACCCCCCGGACCGAGAAGAGGGTCGTGTTGGTCACCCGTATCCCTTTGGTGCCGAATATTACGGCATCAGGACAGATGGTTTTCAGCCCGGTTTCCAGCCGCTCACGCAGAGCGGATAGCCTGGGGCCTTCCTCGCCGAGCAATACCGAGGCCGCCTGCGCAGCGGCGCCGAAGCCGCCAATGCCGGCCACATTCTCGGTGCCGGCGCGCAGCCCGCGTTCCTGCCCGCCACCCTTGATCAGCGGATTTGGGAAATGCAGTGCGTCGGTTCGACGCAGCAATGCCCCGACGCCTTTGGGCCCACCCAGCTTGTGTGCCGACAGGGTCAGAAGATCGGCCTTGAGGGTTTTGATATCGCAGGGAATTCTACCCGCACTCTGGACTGCGTCGACGTGCAGGAACCCGCCCGCTTCATGCACAATATCAGCGGCCTCAGAAACCGGTTGAACGGTGCCGGTCTCGTTATTGGCGTGCATGATGGAAACAAGTGGGCGCCGTATTCCGGAGCGCGTTAGCGCGCCGAGTCGCTCGCGAAGCGCATCAAGTTCGATGACGCCATTCTCGTTAACGGGGATTTGTTCGACCGTCTCAGCCTGGAAGCGCCCGCCGCACAGTACGGAAGGATGCTCGATGGCAGAGAGCATCAGCCGCTCCCTCGGAGCTTTGTCGCTGCCAGCTTCGATACTTGGGGTAAGCGCCAGCATGTTGGCCTCGGTCCCGCCCGAGGTGAAAGTCACCAGGGCCGCATCGGCCCCCACCAGGCCAGCCACGGCATCTCTCGCCGCTTCGACCATCCGGCGGGCGGCGCGCCCTTCCGCATGGACTGAGGACGGGTTGCCTATTTCATCAAGGCAAGCGGCCATGGCCGCCCGTGCCTCAGGACGTAGCCGGGCTGTGGCGTTCCAATCGAGATAAACCCGCTCGGTCATGCCGATCTCATGGGTTGCATTGAGTAATCTTACAGGAAAAGCTTGCTCTTCGCCCCGCCAGTCGTGTTAGAAGGCCGCTAGCCGCGTCCAATCGGCCCCGCGCCCAGCGGTTGAAGCCGAAGGGGCGGCATGCTTATTTTAGAATGGTTCTAACGAGTTACGTACACCCGCTACTGCCGTCAAGCGCGCTCCCTGCAATGACTTGCGTGCGGCTTGGTTCAGCCCGCACGCGGCCGACAAGGTTCTAACGATGCCCGAGGTCATCTTCGTCGGCCCCGCCGGCCGGCTTGAAGGCAGGTACCATCCCGCGGCTCAAAAAAACGCGCCGCTCGCCATCATCCTGCATCCGCACCCGCAATTCGGCGGGACGATGAATCACCAGATCGTCTATCAGCTCTACTATGCCTTCGTGCACCGCAATTTTTCGGTGATCCGATTCAATTTCCGCGGCGTCGGTCGCAGCCAAGGCGCGTTTGATCACGGCATGGGCGAATTGTCGGATGCAGCTTCGGCGCTCGACTGGGCGCAGTCGATCAATCCGGAGGCGCGCTCGTGCTGGATCGCAGGCTTTTCGTTCGGCGCCTGGATCGGCATGCAATTGCTGATGCGCCGGCCAGAGATCGAAGGCTTCATCTCCGTCGCACCGCCGGCCAATCTTTATGATTTTTCATTTCTCGCACCCTGCCCGTCGTCCGGCTTGATCATCCATGGCGACAAGGACGCGGTCGTGCCGCATAAGGACGTCTCGACGCTTGTTGATAAGCTGAAGACGCAGAAGGGTATTGTCATCGAACAAAAGATCGTGCCCGGCGCAAATCATTTCTTTGACGGCAAGGTCGAGACATTGATGGCCGCCGTCGGCGCTTATCTTGACAAGCGCCTAAAAGCGGACCGCCGCACCAGCGCGGCGTAGGCGTTACTTATCGAGCATCACCGTTTCGAAGTCGGCTGGAAGAATCACTTCAAGCACCTCACAGTCGTCCGAATAACCAAGAACCGAATGCTTGATACGCGGCGGCTGGATCCAGCTGCTGCCCGCACGCATTGTGATCGCACCTTGTCCCTCGAGTTCAGTCTTGATCCAGCCTTTGAGCACATAGACCATCTGAAAATCGACATCGTGGTAGTGCCGTATCGAGACCTCTTCCGGACGGAACGGCGGAACGAAGCGGATGACATGGGCCCGAGCCAGGCCATGGGTTGCCTTGCTGATCCCAAGATCGCGGTATTTTGCGTAACGCCGCAACCCGCCGCTCGCGAAATCCTCTTCGCGGTAATGACTGTGGATAAAGGCTTGCCGCCGTCGCGGCGGTCCTGCGCGTTTTGATGTCGCGCGCCGCTTGGCGCTCGAACTCTGGCGGCCAGATCTTGTCGCGGTCCTCGTTTTCCTATTTACGCTCGCCATCGTTTCCTCCCTTGATAAGCGATCTTACCCCTCGGGCCGCCGTAGGTCTTCGCTGGCATGGCCATATTCACCGCCAACATAAACACCCCCCATCGTCGGCTGGCTTACCCCCGTCGTCGTCGGAAATGTCAGCGGCAGTCCGCGTAACGAGCGTACTGCGAGATAGGCAAATGCCTGCGCCTCAAGAGCATCGGCACTCCAGCCGGCCGCGTTCGCGGTTTCAACGGTCGCGGGTGCAAGGCGCTCGGCAAGCATGCGCATCAGCGTGGCGTTGCTTGTCCCACCGCCAGCCACGATCCAGGTCTTCGGCGCACGCGGCAGATGCTTGACAATCATCGCGACCGACGTGGTCGTGATCGCGGTCAGCGTTGCCGCGCCATCGGCAATGCTCTTGTCTGCAAGTTTGGCTTTGTCCGCGACCCATTCGCGGAATTCGTTACGATCGAGTGACTTCGGTGGTTTCGCCGCGAAGAAGGGGTGCGTCAGAACGCGCGACACGGCTGCATCATCCACGGTCCCGCGTGCGGCGGCAGCGCCACCATCGTCGCGTGTCGCACCGGCACGTGTGCGGAAAAAATCGTCGATCAGTGCATTACCCGGTCCGGTGTCGCAGGCAAACGGATCGGGCACGCCGTCGATCACGGTGACATTGGCGACGCCGCCCACGTTGAGAACCGCGATCGGGTGCGGTCGTTCCAGCGTTTGTGCCAGCGCATGGTGATAGACCGGAACGAGCGGCGCGCCCTGCCCTCCCGCTGCGACATCGGCCGCGCGAAAATCGTAAACCACCGGGATGCGAAAACGCGCGGCGAGCGCAGCCCCGTCGCCGATCTGCACGGTCAATCGAATATCGGGACGGTGTAACACTGTCTGGCCGTGGAATCCGATCACGTCAATCGTTCCATGGCCGACATTGTTGGCGTCAAGGAAGATCTGAACTGCGGCCTCATGAGTTGCGTTTACGATCTGCTCGGCTTTGGCCAATATGCCCGGCCGCACTGTTCGATCGCGCAAGGTGCGCGCTGCTTCGAACGCCTTACGAAGTACGCGCACCTCGTTTTCGCTGTAGTCATGAACGGCACTCGGTCCGAAGCGAACTATGGTTTCGCCGTCGGTCTCGATCAGCGCTACATCGACGCCGTCGAGCGACGTGCCGCTCATTAGCCCGATGGCGCGATAAGTCCGCAATGTTCCCGCCCCACGTTTGAATCCCTGACTGAAACTGATACACCACCCGCCGAAATCAGGCGATATGATAGGTCGATGACCGTTTACAAATCCGAATTGCTCAACGTGCTCTCGAGCCGGGGCTTTATCCACCAGGTCTCCGAGCCCGCGGATCTCGACGCGCTGGCGAAGTCGCAGCGCATCACCGCCTATATCGGCTTCGACTGCACCGCGCCGTCTCTCCATGTCGGCTCACTGTTGCCGATCATGATGCTCTATTGGATGCAGCAAACCGGACACCGGCCAATCGCGCTGATGGGCGGCGGCACAACCCGCGTCGGCGATCCGTCCGGCAAGGACGAGAGCCGGAAAATCCTAACCGACGAGATGATCGGCCAGAACCTCGTCGGCATCAAAGCGGTGTTCTCGCGCTTCCTTGATTTTGGCCGCGCGACCGGCGGCGCCATCATGGCTAATAACGCTGAGTGGCTGAATACGCTCAATTACATCGACTTTCTGCGCGACGTCGGCCGCCACTTCTCGGTCAACCGCATGCTGTCCTTCGACTCGGTAAAATTGCGCCTCGAGCGGCAGCACGAATTGTCGTTTCTCGAATTCAATTACATGATCCTGCAAGCCTACGACTTCGTCGAGCTTCATAAGCGTTTTGGCTGCGTGCTGCAGATGGGCGGCTCGGATCAATGGGGCAATATCGTCAACGGCATCGATCTCGGCCGCCGGATGTTGAATGCGCAGTTGTTCGCTCTCACCTCGCCGCTGCTTACGACTTCGTCAGGAGCAAAGATGGGCAAAACCGCCGCCGGCGCGGTGTGGCTCAACGCCGACATGGTGAGTCCGTACGACTATTGGCAGTTTTGGCGCAACACCGAGGACGGCGACGTTGAGCGTTTCCTTAAGCTGTTCACGGTGTTGCCGCTCGACGAGATCAAGCGGCTCGCGGCCCTTCAAGGCCAGGAACTCAACGAGGCCAAGAAAGTCCTGGCGACAGAGGCGACAGCGCTAGTGCATGGGCGGGACGCTGCAAAAAGCGCCGAGGAAACCGCGCGGAAGACTTTCGAGGAAGGTACCCTTGCCGAGACGCTGCCGACCATCGAATTCCCGCGCGACAATCTCGACGCCGGCTACGGCGTGCTCACCGCTGCAGTGCGCGCGGGCTTCGTTTATTCTACCAGTGAAGCGCGCCGTCAGATCAAAGGCGGGGGCTTGCGCGTCAACGACGTCGCCGTGACCGACGAAAAGCTTGTGCTCACCGCACGCGATTTGACGCCGGAAGGTGTGATCAAACTCTCACTCGGAAAAAAGCGTCACGCCCTACTCAAGCCGGTGTAGGCATGATCTCTAGCGCGCGTCACTCCGTGCCGATGGAACGGGAACCTGACCGGTAGGCGGCTCCGATGCTGGGAATTCGAAGAACTTGCGAAGCAATCCAGGCGCGATCGCCGAGATCGGATTGACGCGCAGGATCGGCGCGTTCGGCGGCCCAACCACCTCGTAGGTGATGCCCACAAGCCCTTCGTTGCTCCCGCCGAGGAAAAGACCAACGATCGGAATCTGGCCGAATGCATTGTTGAGGCCGTAGAGCGGCACGAACGTGCCGCGCATGCGTACGTCGTTTTTCACGAAATCGATTTGGCCGTCGATGGTGGCGCCGATCACTGGGCCGCGCACAACGCCGTCGCGGATCGTGAGCTTGCCGGGCACGCGGGTAAAATCGACGCGCATACGCGAAAAATCAACGCCTTGGGTTTTGTTGTTCGATGCACCGGCGACAACCTTATCGAGCGCGGGCTCGCCCTTGATGGAAAAATCGCGAATGTTGAGCACGCCCTCCTGTGGGGCGTTTTCCGGCGTCGGCGGATCCATATAGGCAACGAGCTGACCGCCATTCACCCGCGCATAGGTATCGGTGAAACGGAACAGTGAACCGGCATCGGCGGTCTCGAAGTTCATTACCTGCCGGCCAGTCGGCAGCCGCCGCAGATCGCCGGTAAACGGTGTATCGCGGCCGATCTTGGCATTGAGTACAAAATTGCGAAGCTGGCCACCACGGCGGCCAATCTTCATCTCGACGCCGCGCAGCGCCTCGCCATTGAAGCCTGCGACCGCGCCGAGGCGCACATCGAGATCAAGATCGGTGTGATGCTTTGTCTTCTGCCCGGGCGGCGTTGTGCCGATGGTCGCCTTGACGAAACCGCGGCCGTCATAAACGTCGCCGCGCATGGTTACGCGCAGCGTGCCGTCATTGCCGCGGTCGGCCTTGATTGTGGCTTTATCACCGTCAGACAAGGCGAAGACGGGAAAATTCGCGCTCTGCACCTCGCCGGATGCATCCATCTCGATGCTACCGCGCACGAGGACGCCGGAGCCCTCGATGGTCAGATCGTCGAAACGCGTCGCTTGCGGCTTACTCAACATTGCAAAGGTAATGCGTGTCGGCTTGCCGGCGGACTTGCTCCAGCCGGGCAGCAGATTCTCGATCGTCGCCCGCGACAGATCGGCATCGACGCTAAATTGCGAATTCTGTTCGGGCGTAATTTTGCCGGCGAGCTTGATTGGAACAGGTCCGCTCAATGCACTGCCAAAATCGAAACCAAAACGCGCGCGCGCGGCTTCATCCAGGGTCGCCGCGATCCGCACGTCGGCTCCGGCATCGGTGCGGTTCTTACGAAAGTCGAGCGTAGCCGGCGTGCCGTTGATCTTCACGTCGCCCTTGATTTGATAACTGTCGGTTCCGGCGTTGACGCGCAACGCTGCCGCCTCGACCTTTTGTCCGAGCACCATGCGCTCGGCGGCGAAGTTCGCCACATCGATATTCATATTGTATTTAGCGGTGCCCGGCGGCAGCTCCTTCTGGATCGGGAGATTGACCGTGACGTGCCCGGTGAGCGTGCCACGGCTGGTTGCTGGGTCGACTGGCGCGCCCGAGGCATCGCGCAAACGCTCCATGCCCAGCAATTCAGCCGCCGCGGGCACTGGCCCCTCGGTCCGAAAGCGCGCGCGCGCCGGCGGTGATTTTGGGAATGTATCGGGTACCTCGAACACACCATTGGTCATCGCGAGCTTGCGCCCGGACGGCAGCTCGATAGTGCCGCGGCTGAGCGAGACGATTACATTACGGCCGAGAACACGCGTCGTTAGTTCCGCATCGCGGATCGGCGGTAAGCCGTCGATCGGACGGATCACGGTGCTGTTGGTGACAAGCTCGATCGACAATCCGCCGTCGGGTAATGGCGGACCGTCTTCCTTCATCGTCTCGATTGGGGCGTTGGCGGCGATGACGAGACGCTCTACGGCGCCGGTGCCGACATGATCGAGTACCCAAGTGCGGACTTTCGGCGTGACGAAGACGGGCCATATGCGCTTAAGCGCAGACACCGTCATCTGAGTTCCAGCGAGTCCCGCGGTCAGGCGCGGTTCGCCGTTCGCCATTTCGAGACTGCCAGAAAACGCCACGCCGAGATCACCCATCCCCACCTCGCCATGCTCGACTTCGAAGCGCCGTAACGCCGTCTCGAAGCGCGAGCGTATGAGAATGCGATTGAGAATGAGCGGCGGCTCCTCTGCCTGGCCGCCAGCCGTGAGCACCGCCGAGCCGCCAGTTAGCGTAATGCGCCAAGGCGCGGCGGGTTCTTGCGGTGCGTCGGCCCGCGCGAGCAATGTGATACGATTTCCACCGGACAGGATCTGGAACGGCACGATCAAGCTTCGGCGTCCGGCGTCCCAATCGAGATTGAATTCGGCGCGGTCGATGGTGAACAAACTGTCCGCCCGGTCGATTTCGCCGACCGAACCTGCATCGGCGACGATGCGACCTTCTATCAATCGCGGTTGTCCGTCGGTCCCGATCTCGGCGCGAACGACGGCCGAAAGCGGGATATCGACCTGATAACGCCCTTCGTCGAGGCGCGCGGCGAGCAGCAATTCCTTAATCGAAACCTTGCGAGCCTCGATCTGAATCGCGCGCCGGTCGTAGCCACTTGGCGCGATCGACGCGGTGAGAAGCCACGGCCGCTCAGGATTGTTGGAACCAATGCTAATCCGCATGGCGCCACGTCGCGGCCGGGTGAGGCTGAGATCGATTTGTTCGAAAGTCCACTTGCGTTCGGTGCGTTGGTCATCAACGGTTAGATTGCCGTCGATGAGACCGACCTCATCTAGCTTCTCGCTGTCCTCACCGGCGGCACCGATACTATCCACCCAGGCCAGGAAGGCGGCGAAATGCTGAGCGGGCGTCACGATCTCCTTGTCAGTCGCCCTGGGTGCGGGCGCTGCAGATGCGCCCGGCGCGGCATCCGTATTGCTCTTGTTTTCATGCCGGCTGCGCGCGGCGGCGGCCGCGGCGGCGCGCTGCGCTGCCGATTTGACGATTGCCGGCGTGATCGCGAGCGGGGTCTTGTCGGCGCCGGCGGAGATCGTCACTTGCCCGTCGCGCTCAATGCGAACCGCAAGCTCCGCCCCGACGAGGCTCAAGCGCCTAGCGCGCAGTCGACCCATCAACAGGCTGGTACCGGAGACGCTGACTTCCGCCTTCGGCGCCACGGCGACGACATTTTTGTCAGCGTCATGCACGACGAT
>JACQTM010000156.1 GCA_016210825.1 Hyphomicrobiales bacterium | reverse complement strand
GCCGCCGACAGCACCGTAATGCCGCCGGCCTCGGCCTCGAGCGTTCGCAGGGCCGACGCGATGGCGCTGCGGTCGGACGTGCCCTCGTTGTTCAATGCTTTGGACTTGGGCATGACGGCCGGGGACCTTTAGGGGCGAGGGACTGGAAATAGCACGGAAAACACTCTCAGGCGAACAGTGTAGCCCCGATCAACGTCTCGTTAACCATAACCGTTTCTACTCCGTTAACCAAATTCGCCGGCCGAAAGGCCGGCCGTTTCCGTTTGGTCGCGCCGATGGGCGGCGCGGTACGGACGAAGCGGCCGAGGCGAAACCAGGAGTCGCAAGTGACGCGCCTTCGCTCGCTCATTCTTGCTGCGCTGCTCGGGGCAGGGGCATGCGTCGTGGCGGCCGCGGCGTTATTCCCGCCGGCACGCGCGCAGCCGGCGCAAAGCGCGCAGACAACGCAGACGACACAGGCGAACGCGTCGTCCGCATTGCTCAGTCCGCGGCCCGTGGGCGGGGCGACGACGCCCGGCTTTCAGATGCCGGTCTTCGGCAATCCGCCGGGGGCTGGTGCTGGCACAACCGGATTCGATTCCACCAACGCGCGCGCCAAGGTGAAAAAGAAAAAGACAAAGCAAAAAATAAAATCGATCATTGCCGTCGAAGATTTGCCGGTGCTCGATCCGCGCATCGCCGCGACATCGCCCGCGACTTCGACGCCACCGCCACCCATTCTCTATTCACGGCCAAACTACGTTCGCCGCGGTGCGATCTCGCCGGTTTTCATGACGACCGGCGCGCTGGTGACGGAGCCGCAGCCGCCGCGCCGCAAGCGTCCGGTGGAGGAGGACCCTTACGCGCCGCTCGGCATCCGCGCTGGCGCCTTTCTGCTTTTTCCGGCGGTGGAGTTGAGCGGCGGCTACGACACCAATCCGCCGCGCAGCGAGATTCGGGACGGCTCTTCGCTCTACATCGTCGCGCCGGAATTGAAGATGCGCTCCGACTGGGTGCGCCACGAGGTCAGCGCCGATCTGAAGGGCACCTATACGTGGTATCCGGAATTGTCGGCGTTCAACCGGCCGACCTTCGACGGTAAAATCAACGGGCGCATCGATGTGACGTCGAAGACCAGGGTCGCGCTCGAAGGCCGCTATTCGCTGCAAAGCGACAGCCCCGGTAATCCAAATAATCCGGACGATGTCGCCTCGCCGCCGCGTTTCACCACAACCGGGGCGACCGCCGCCGTGACGCAGGGCTTTAATCGCTTTGAAATCATGGCGACCGGCAAGTTCGATCGCACGGCCTATGAGAGCGCCACGCTCAATAACGGCGGGACACTCGACAACTCCGACCGCGATTTCGATCAATTCGGCGGGACGTTGCGCGGCAGTTACGAATTGACGCCGGGCGTCAAGCCGTTCGTGGAAGGCGGTATCGACAAGCGCGTGCACGACAAGAACATCGACCGTGACGGATTCCAGCGCAATTCCGACGGCGCGACGGTGCGGGTGGGATCGACCTTCGAATTGGCGCGGCATCTGACCGGGGAAATTTCCGGCGGCTATCTCACCCGCAAATACGAAGACCCGCGGCTGCGCGACCTCAATGGCCTCATCGCCGACGCGTCGCTGACCTGGGTTGCGAGCGCGCTGACCAAGGTAAAGCTCACCGGGAAATCCACCGCATCGGAAACGACGATTGCCGGCGTCTCCGGCATCCTCAACCGCGACGTCGGCATCGAAATCGAGCATGCGTTCCAGCGCTGGCTGGTCGGCACCGTCAAGTTCGGCTACGGCCTCGACACCTATGACGGCATCACGCGCGAGGACAATCGCTACACGGCGAGCGCCGCGCTGATCTACAAGCTCAATCCGATGATGCAGCTCAAGGGCGAGTTCCGGCAAGAATGGCTGCGCACCAACGCCGTGGGCGAGAATTACGACGCGAGCATCGTGCTGTTCGGTTTGCGCCTGCAGCGCTGACCGCGTTGGCAGCGTGGCGAATCAGCTTTCGTCGAGCAGGTGTTTGACTTCCGCGCGGAAAGCGGGGGCGATGTCCGCCCGCGCCAGTGCGTAGGCGACATTGGCGGCAAGGAAGCCGA
Source organism: Hyphomicrobiales bacterium (assembly GCA_016210825.1). GTDB lineage: Bacteria > Pseudomonadota > Alphaproteobacteria > Rhizobiales > Xanthobacteraceae > JACQTM01. The sequence continues at coordinate 4,641 of JACQTM010000156.1, read as the reverse complement.
CCTTGGAGCCGCAATCGAAGCTACGGCCGGAGAATTTCAGGCCATGGATCGGCTGTGTCTTGGCGAGACGGATCAAGGCGTCGGTGAGCTGGATTTCTCCGCCCGAGCCAGTTTGCTGGTCCGCCAGGATGTCGAGGATTTCCGGTTGCAGCAGATAGCGGCCGGTGATGATGAGATTAGAGGGCGCGGCCTCGCGCTTTGGCTTTTCCACCATTTCGGTGATGGCGAAGGTCTTGCCGCTCGTCTTGCCGACGCCGACGACGCCGTACATGTGAATGCGTTCGGGCGGGACTTCCTCGACCGCGACAACGTTGGCCGGGGGTTTGAGCGCGCCATAGGCCTCGATCATCTGCGCGAGACAGCCGGGATTGTGCTGGACGAGGACGTCGGGCAGCAGCAGCGCGAAGGGCTCGCGGCCGACCAGCTCGCGCGCGCACCAGACCGCATGGCCCAAGCCGAGCGGGGATTGCTGGCGCGTAAAGCTCGTGGCGCCGGGACCCGGCAAATCGCGCTCGAGCAAATCAATTTCCAACGTCTTGCCGCGCTCGCGCAGCGTATCCTCAAGCTCGACCTGGCGGTCGAAATGATCCTCGATCACCGACTTGTTGCGTCCAGTGACGAAGATGAAATGCTCGATGCCGGCTTCGCGCGCCTCGTCGACCACATGCTGGATCACCGGGCGGTCCACCACCGGCAGCATTTCCTTCGGCATGGCCTTGGTCGCCGGCAGAAAGCGCGTGCCGAGACCGGCAACGGGGAATATGGCTTTGCGGATGCGTTTCATGGAGAAATGCCGCGGGGGCGTTTAACGACTCGGCCCGAATTCCTATTTTTGCCAAAGCGCCGGAGACAGATCGAGTAGAAACCACGGCGATATCCGGCCGTCTATGAAAATTGCCGCCGAGTTAACAGGCAGGAAACCTTATTCGGTCCCCCTAGGAGCGCCGGATTTGCGCTTCGGGTGGAGGGAGTGACGATGCAACGCACTAACATATCCTGTCTCGCGGCAAGCGCGGCAATGTTCTGCCTTGCCGTGAGTTCATCGGCGGCGGGCGGCGACAGCATCGTGCCGGCGGCGCAATTCGCCGGCACAACGCTGGCGCAAGCACCAAATTTACCGCCGCAGCAGGGGCCGGCCACCCAATTCCTCCCGCTGCGCGCGGCGCCGGCCAGCACGGAATGGAGCGGGCAGCCGGGCGCCTCCGGTCATCCGGAGATGACGGTCGAGGCCATCCAGGTGGCGGCAGCGAATTTCAAGACTTGCCTTGAAGGCCTGTGGCCGCATGCCGCGCGGCGCGGCATCTCGCGCGGGAGCTTTGACACCCACGCCAAGGGGCTGACGCCCGAACTGAAGATCATGGATCTGATCGACGCCCAGCCGGAATTCACTAAATCGGTCTGGGACTATCTCGACATTCTGGTCAATGACGACCGCATCGCTAAGGGCCGTGAGACTCTCAATACCCATCGCGTCATCTTCGACGAGGTGGAGAAAGCATACGGTATCGATCGCCACGTCATCGCGGCGATCTGGGGAATCGAATCGAATTTCTCGACCGCGATCGGCGAACGCTCCGTGCTGCGCTCGACGGCAACGCTTGCCTGCGTCGGCCGGCGGAAAAACTATTTCCGCGATGAGTTTCTCGCAGCGCTGGAAATCCTGCATCGCGGCGACCTGCGTCCCGAACAATTGATGGGCTCGTGGGCCGGCGCAGTCGGTCCGACGCAGTTCATGCCGACGCCGTTCCAGCGCTTCGCCATCGATTTCGACGGCGACGGCCGGCGCGACGTGGTCGATTCCATTCCCGATCTCGTCGCCTCCACCGCCAATAATCTCAAGCAGGACGGTTGGGCGAGCGGGCAAACCTGGGGTTACGAAGTCGTCGTGCCAAGGAATTTCAATTTTCTGTTGGCCGACCGATCGCGGCAGATGACACTCCACGAGTGGGAACGGCTGGGCATTCGCCGGGCCAGTGGCGCGGCGTTTCCACGGCCGAACGAACGCGCCTATCTGCTGATTCCCGCAGGGAGCCAGGGCCCGGGCTTCCTCATGCTGCAAAACTTCCGCGTCATCATGAAATACAACCCGGCCGAAGCCTATGCGCTCGCCATTGGCCACCTTGCCGACCGGATCCGCGGCGGCGGCGCGCTGGTGCAGCCGTGGCCGCGTCACGAACGCGTACTGACACTCGCTGAACGCTACGAGCTGCAGCAATTGCTGGCACAGCGCGGTTTCAAGGTCGGCGAGCACGACGGCCGGTTCGGGCCGATCACGCGTGCGGCCTTGCGCGACTTCCAGGCGGCGTCGGGCCTCGTTCCGGATGGCTTTGCGTCGTCGAGCGTGCTCGCCCGGCTGCGTGGACAATAACCAAACTTCCGCGACGACCTTGGGAACGCCACGTTCGCCCGCTAATTAACCCGGTAGCGGCGGCGCGGGTCTCGCGCTAGTCTATTCGATACACTTTCACCGGGCCGAAATGCGACGAGAAACCAATTATTTGCAACCACTTGCCGCCTTCCTGCTGCTGGCGGGCGCGGAAGTTGCCGTGCTGGCGGCGCTGACGCCAGTGGTCACGCAACCAGCGGCCGCCCAATTCTTCGACGACCGCTTCCCGTTCCTGGATCCGCGCTGGCGGCGGCCACGCGGCTTTTACGATGATGACCGCCCGCCGGATTCATCGCGCGCACCCCAAGCTCCCGTGCGCAAGCCCGATGCGCCCGCGCGTGAAACCACGGTTCTGGTCCTCGGCGACTCGATGGCGGATTGGCTGGCTTATGGACTCGAAGACGCGTTTTCCGAGACGCCTGAGATCGGCGTCATCCGTAAGAACCGTACATTTTCCGGACTGATCCGGTACGAAAATCGCAAGGACGCGCCGGAGTGGGCGCAAGTCGCGCGCGATGCCATCGCGGCCGAGAAGCCGAATTTCATCGTCATGATGATCGGCATTCAGGATCGTCAGACGATCCGCGAAGACGTCAAGGAAAAGCCCGCGCGCGGCGCGCCACAACGCGGGGCGAGCCAGGGCCAGGCCGCTCAACCGCCGGCGGGCGGGACCGCAGCGGAGCAGGATTCCGAGCAGCAGCCGAATATCGTCGCGCCTGAACAGCCGCGCAATCGTACGCCGGGGATCAACGAATTCCGATCCGAGCGCTGGGAGCAGCTCTACATCAAGAAGATCGACGACACGATCGCCGCGCTGAAATCGCGCAATGTGCCGGTGCTGTGGGTCGGTCTCCCGGCTCTGCGCGGCGCGCGTTCGACCGGCGATATGACTTATCTCAATGAAATCTTCCGCATTCGCGCCGAGCGCGTCGGCATTACGTATGTGGATGTGTGGGACGGATTCGTCGATGAAGCCGGAAAGTTCACGACGCAAGGCCCCGACGTCGAAGGCCAGAACCGGCGGCTGCGCACCGCCGACGGCGTGCACTTCACAAAATTCGGCGCGCGCAAGCTCGCGCACTATGTCGAGCGCGAAATTCGCCGCGGTATTTCCGCAACGCCGGTGGCATTGCCGATGCCGGTGGTGCCGGCGCCGCAGGAAAAGCCGAAGCCCGGCGTCGTGATGCCGCGTCCGGTCGCCGGCGCGCAGGTGCCGCTGCTGATGCCGGCGAAGGGATCGGAAGTACTGGCGGGTGGCGCGGGTGCGCGGCCGGCCGCCGCCGATCCGGTCGCGACCAATGTGCTGGTCAAGGGCGACGCCGTTCAAGCACCGGCGGGCCGTTCCGACGATTTCAGCTGGCCACGGCGCGGTGTGGCGCCGTTCGGCGCCGATCCGGTGGCGACACTGACCACGGTTCCAACGCAATCGGCCAAGCATCAGGAAGAGGCGGCCAAGGCTGCGGCTGCCGCGGAAGCGCGGGAGAAGGCCGAAGCCGATGCAATCGCCCGTGGCCTGACACCGGCGCAGGCTCAAGCCCAAGTCCAGGCGCAAGCGGCGGCATCCGCGCAACAGCAACAGCAACAGCAGCAGCAACGCTCGCGCTGGGTGCCGCGCGGCTGGGACCGGCCATTCTGGTCGCTGTTTAATACGCTGCGGTGATTGCGAATTCGCCACTCAGCGCGGCAGCGTCGATACGTTACGCCACCAAAAGATCGAGCGGCACCTTGAGTACAGTCGCAATGGTCCGCAACGTGGCCGACGTCCCCGTACGGCGACCGTTCTCGATATCGGAAATATGGCTCTGGCTGATATTCGTCTTAAAAGACAAATGCATTTGCGTGATATCGCGCCATTCACGTAGGACACGAACGGGATTTTCCCCATCAGCCAAACGATCCACGACCGCCTTTGGCAAGAGCGGCGTGCCGGAAGCGATCTCCTTACGCGCGCGGGCGACCAGACGGGCGGTCCCCGCATCCTCATCCGCCTCCGCAGCCCTGGCGGCTAACGCTTCATAATCTTTGCGCGGCAGAATTGCCATCTCGCCCTTGGGAGTCTTATGGAAGCGGACATTCATCCTGGTACTCACCTTGGCAGCGTCGTTGATCCCATACATCCCCTTTACCTCCCCCTGAAAGGGGGAGGTCGGTCGCGTCAGCGACCGGGGGGGGGTCCTGCGCGAGAACTGAACCCCACCCGGTTCACCGCACGCAGGCAAGTCTACGCAGGCGGCGTAAACTTGCCTGCGTGTGGT
>JACQTM010000145.1 GCA_016210825.1 Hyphomicrobiales bacterium | reverse complement strand
CGGCACCCGTGCCCGCGCCAGTGCAGGAAACCAAACCGCGCATCGGTTGGATGATTCAGATCGGCGCCTTCGACGACGAAATCGAAGCCAAGCAGCGTCTGACATCGGCGCAAGGCAAGGCCACGAACCTACTGCGTAAGGCCGATCCATTCACTGAATCGGTCACCAAAGGTGACAAGACGCTTTACCGCGCCCGCTTCGCCGGCCTCGACAAAGATGGCGCCGAGGCGGTGTGCAAGCAACTCAAGCGTAACGACATCGCCTGCTTTGCGATCCGGAACTAGAACGGACCGGACGTAACAGGCACGCTTCGGCAAGGGATTAGTCAGGAGTACCTAGCGATGGCGGCGAAGAAGGACATCCTTGGCCTCATTGACGCGGGCCGCGAGATACGTCGACCCCCCTTGGTCGGGATGCAGTTTCTTCATCAGCGCACGATGCGCGCGGCTGATGTCCTTCGCACTCGCCCCCGATTGCACGCCAAGGATTTGATAGGCTTCCTCTTTGGTCATTTTGCCACTGCGCGGCGGGATGCCCTGCCCCGTTGCCGTGTGACCTTGCGCGTGTTCACGCCACGTGGGCTCCCGGCGGTCAAGATAAGCAGCCAGTAGCGCGCGACTTTCCTCATCGATCTCGGCAAGCAGCAGGACAAGCGCCGGCACATCGAGCGCGTCCAGCGTCACCCCCTCGTACTTTCCGGCGAGAATACGCCCGCGCATTGCGCCGGTGTCGTGGTCGAGTTCCATCTCGACGAAAGCCGAGCGCACGCGCGATACCTGCCCGGTCGACTTTTGCGTGCGCCGGCCGAATGTTGCCGCGCCGAATGGCAGCCAGCCGAGCAAACCCAATCCTGCAACGCCGAGCGGAACGGCAAACGCGAATGCACCCCGGAACGCGAGGAATACGGCGAGACCCAGCGCGGCGAGCCCGCCTCCCTTACGGACGACGACTGCAAGCTGCCTAACATCCGCTTTGGCGTATACCTTGAGCGCCCAGAGCAGCAGAACGAGCACCACCACGCCGAGAATAAGGGTGGGCATGGCTCAGGATAGCTGTTTCAAAAGCAGCGTGGCGCCGGCGCTACGGCGCGCGGAGAGATCCGAAAGTGCCTTGACGCCGCCGGCGGCGTAGGCCGCCACCGCCCGCAACAGCTCACCGAGTTCATGCGCGGCGCCGGTATCGAATCGGCAATAGGCGCCGCGCGTCAGCCGGGCAACCTCGCGAAAAGCTTGTTCGGTCACGTGGTCGTGGCCTTCCTGAAACATAAAGGCGGGCACCCCACGCAATCCGAGCTCACCGGCAGCGGCGCATAGATCGTCGAGGGCTTCCTCCATGGCATCGCCGACAAAAACCAACGCCTGGACTTTCTCCGCTTCGGTCTCGCGGTGGGCGTGGCCAAGCACCTTTCGAATTTGCGTGTGACCGCCGCGGCAATCAATTCGCGTCATCAGCGACGCCAGTCGGCCGGCATCGGAGACCCAGGGGGAAGCGCGGCATTCCCCGATGCCACGGTAATAGACAAGTTGGATATCGAGGCCGCCGATCGCTGCCGCCTCGCGAAACATGTCCGCTTGCAGTCGGCAAGCGGTATCCCAGGTAGGCTGGCGGCTCATGGTGGCGTCGAGGCAAAAGATCAACCGGCCTCGCCGGCCGGCCGATACAGCGGGGCCAAGTTCGCGCACTTGGTCGAGAAACGCATCGATTTCCGCACGCGGCGAGGTCGCGACCGCTGGATCGTTGGTTTGCGCAGGTGCCGGAGCCTTGGTGTGCTCCTTGCTCATTTTACGCTCATTTTCGCGGCCCTAGCGAGGCCGCTTCGCCGACCGTGCCATATGACTATAGGTTGTCATGGCCGTCGTTATGTGCAATGGCCAATGAAACAGCACAGATCGAAGTTAACCAATTGCCTGAAGAAACTATTCCAGAACGTCGTGAACTTCGAGCGGCTTGTCCACCACCGAGAACCATTCTGATCGTGCCGCGGCGCGTCTGCGGCCGCGCTCGTCGATCGGCAGTTTCAGGCTGCCGAGCAACGCCTGAACTTCCTGCCGCGCGGTAACGTGCGACATGCTCGGTCGAGTCCCGAGTGTCGGCTCGTCGAGATCGTCGATGGCCGTAAGTCCACGCGGGAAAAATTCGCGATAGATCACGCGTTCGGCGAAGCCCTCCGCGCAGCGAAAACCAAGCTGGCGGCCGAGTTCGTTCAAACCCTCGCCGAGAAGCCGCTTGTTGCGTGAGCCCAGCGTGGAAAGACGATTGCGCACCGCGATCCAGTCGGTGGATTCCTGATCCACCAACCGCCGCTGCCGGCGGGCTTCGCGAACGAGTTCAGAATAGAGGCTCGTGCCGGTCAGCGCGTAAGTCGACGGATCGACGGTGCCGAGCACGTCGAAGTCGAGGAAGCTGTCGTTGAGCGGCGTGATCAGGGTATCCGCCATCGAATGGGCAAGCCGCATCAGATAGCTGTCCGATCCCGGCGTATCGATCACAACGAAATCGTGGCTGTGCTCGACAATTGCGATTGTTTCAGCGAAGGCGGAAAACTCAATGACCTCGTTCTCATCTACCTTCGGTCCCTCGCCGCGTGCCACGCAGTAATGTTCGGGCAGCTCGAGATTTAGATGCGCGCGCTTTGCCCAGCTGCGACGGTTATCGATGTAGTGGGTGAAGCTTTGCTGACGGGAATCGAGATCAACAGTTGCGACGCGCTGGCCTGCCTTAAGCAGGGCAATTGTCACGTGCATCGCGATAGTGGATTTTCCCGAGCCGCCTTTTTCATTGCCGAGCACCACGACATGCGCGGACTTAGAACGACCCATACTCGACTGAACTAACATTGGGCGACCCTCAGGCTCCTCATCCTTCAATTTGGCCGCGCGTTGGTCAAGAGATGACAGCATTTCGTTGATCCCATAATTAACCGCGTGGCAGGGGTGTTGCGGCTTTGCTACTTTCCCGACGCGTTAGAACAGTGACTGCCGGAGCTGCCAAAATGGTCCGCCGACCGCGCGTGGTGCGCAGCATCTCGGCATTACGCGGTGCAGTCGCAGCGTTTCGCACGGCAGGTGATACATTGGCCCTGGTTCCAACCATGGGCGCGCTCCATGACGGGCATGTGTCGCTGGTGCG